>CAWVVS010000104.1:0-4378 GCA_963933655.1 uncultured Candidatus Thioglobus sp.
AATTTGGCTGTCTAAATATTCACGCTTCTCTGCTACCACGTTGGCGTGGAGCGGCTCCTATTCAAAGGGCTATTCTTGCTGGCGATAGCGAGACAGGTGTGGCCATTATGCAAATGAATGAAAGCTTAGATACAGGCGCTGTGCTACTCGAAACCAAGTGCCCGATCTTTGCAATTGATACCGCCGAATCTCTGCACGATAAACTGGCAACAATAGGTGCTCAGAGTATTCTAGAGGCGCTTAATAATTTAGGCGCTTTAACGGCTACCCCTCAAAAAAGAGATGGTATCACATATGCACACAAGCTAAGCAAGCAAGAGGCCTGGATTGATTGGAGTCAAAGCGCTGTTGAAATCGATCGACAAGTTCGTGCTTTTAATCCCTACCCTATCGCACAGTGCCAAGCACAAAGTCTACAATTTTCGGATAAAACACTACGCATTTTAGAGGCTGAAGTTATTGATTCAAATCACAACAAACAACCCGGAGAAATAATTAACCTTGAAAAAGACGTATGTGAGGTGGCTACAGGACAAGGATCACTGCTCCTAAAAAGCGTTCAACTGTCGGGTAAAAAAGTAGCTTTAATAAAAGACTTTAATAACGCCTATAGCTTACAAAAATTAAGCTGACGCCAGGCTTCATAAGCCACAATCGAGGCACAATTCGCCAAGTTCAAACTACGGGAATTCTCTTGCATTGGCAGTGTAATGCCTTCAAACTGATTGCGAATAGCGTCTGGCAAGCCACTAGTCTCTCTTCCGAACAAAAAAGAATCACCCTTTATATAACTCACATCAGCATAACTTGTTTGGACCTTTGAACTGACAACAAAAACACGGCTGGGATTAGCTTTATCTAGATAATCATCAAAGTCATCGTATTCCACCATACACATTAAATCCTTGTAGTCCAGCCCCGCCCTTCGCAGGCGTTTATCCGTTATCTCAAAACCGTAAGGCTTAATCAAATGCAGGGTTGCACCCATATTGGCGCACAGACGAATAATACTGCCAGTGTTGTTGGGTATTTCTGGCTCAAATAATACGATATTCAACGTAGCACTCATAATTGCTTTGAGAGTTGTTACTCGAAAAGTGCCAATCATCCCATAAATGAAGGGTATTAAACACTCTAGATATTGATGTTACTCTACCCATACCAAAGTCGTTAATACTGAAATGGATATTTAATCTGACATTAATTCTTTTTCATTTCATAACTCGTTAGTTCCACTAGTAATTTCGTTTGATTTTCGAACCTTTGTAGAGAATATTTGATAAATTTTCATCCGCTAATTTTCGCTCAGAAACAGTTCTGTAATCCATGTCATACTGGGGTCTATGTAAATATGTAATTCCAACATCTTCTCGTATCTGCCCTCGGACATATGTCCACATCTCTTTGCCAACAATCTGTTTAATATGGTTTCCAACATAGGATTGCAGCGCAAATCCAACGCGCCTTTGATTGCTTTTATTTTCCTTAGACCCATGGATAATCGTACCACAATGTATTGACATCTCACCTGGTTCTAAAATAAGGTTTACTGCCTGAGATTCATCAACTTCCTGAATAACCTGACCGCGAGTTAAGATATTATTCGCAGCAAAAGTGTCTTCATGATTTTGAATGGCATTTTTATGACTGCCCGGAATCATCATCATGCAACCTGTGTTCTCATTGCTTGGTGTAAGGGCAATCCATGGAGTGGCAAAATCATTGGAACTCAAACCCATGTAAGTCGCATCTTGGTGCCAACTCACATAGTGCTTAGAGTTTGGATCTTTAGCAAACAATACCGACGCCCACAGAGAAATATCGGGGCCAATAATATCTTCCATAGCATCAACGATTACCTTGTTATGGGCTAATTGATCAAAAAATGTGAAAGATAAATGCAAGTTATTACGACTTTTAGCATGTATTTCCTCAGGAAATTCACGCTCAACTCGCTCAATCTCAGCTGCGATTGATAGCGCTTCATTTTCTGGCATCACCCGAATTGGGGAAATAAACCCCTGCTCATGGTATTGCTCTATTTGTTGTTGAGTTAAGACTTTAGGCATAAATTCTAGCCTGTAAACGCCCGCTTTGAAGCCAAATACTCAACCTCTTCCGGCGTGCTTTCACGCCCGAGTATTGCATTTCGATGGGGGAAGCGACCAAATTCTATGATTAAATCCCGGTGATGCTCAGCGAAACTCAGTCCGTCAGTTAAGTTGTGCGTTTTAAACAGTTTGACTGACAATTTTTGCTCGTCAAGTTTTTCACTGTGCATCAAAGGTAGCAATAAAAATGACAACTTTTCCTCACTCAATTGTTTATAAAAGCCATTATTAATTGCTTTAAGAGTCACTTCAATCGCTTTTCGTTCTGTTTGAAAACTTTTAACTTCACCTCGAAACATATTCAACGGAAATTGATCCAATACGATAATAAGTGCAAGACTACCTTCAGGTGTTTCTTGCCAGTCATCAAGTTCGCCCGCTGCTGCCATTAACCATAAGCCCTCAAACTTCTTTTTAATTTCAGCATCAACTTCAGGTGTCGAGTTAAACCAATGTTTTTGGCTTTTCTCTGAAAACCAATAGTTAAGAATATCTGAATAAATCATCACAATCTAAACAAAAACCAGCCCGCACCAGTTCTTGAACAAGGTTAACGAAGCGTTATTATTAGCAGGTAAATTGTCCTCAATACTGGATTTAAAATAAGCCAAACCATCTGCTCCAAGCAAATCATCCAAAGCCTCGGGAATGCCTGGAATTTTCATCCACTGTTCTACCGTATGGTCGCAAACTTCAGGATGAAACTGACACGAATAGGCATTTGCTCCCATTTGCATTATGTGGTTATCACAATGGCTAGATGTTGCAAGAATAACAGCTTGTTCAGGCGCCTTGACCACTTCCGCTAAATGCGCGTTTACCCATTGTGACGAGCTTGGAATGTCATGCAACAGCGGGTGATTTAATCCCTGCACAGTCGGACTTACCTCAAACAAACCAACTTCATAACTTTCAGTCTTTTCAACCTTACCACCCATAGCTTCAGCGAGCAATTGATGCCCCAGACAAATACCTAGAAAAGGCATATTAAGCTCATTTACAGCACGCCTAATAACCTGTTTTTCCTCAATTAACCAAGGATATTGATCTTCTTCCCAAACATTCATTGAGCCGCCCATCACCCAAAGCGCATCAAAGTCGCTCAGCTCTGGAATTCGATCCCCCGCATGTAAATCAATTTCGATAAATTCAACGCCTTGCACTTCTGCAAAATCACGAAATATGCCAGGATTTTGCGACGGCATATGTTTAAACACAAGAATGTTTTTCTTTTTCATGGTTATTTCTCAATAGGGAGTTTAGAGTCACTACCCCACTCACTCCATGAGCCATCATAAAGACAAAGATCTTTTAGGCCAATAACATTAGCAGCCAGTATTACCACGCAAGCAGTAATGCCTGATCCACAAGAGCATATCAGTTGCCTATCCAATGCGCCTTGCTGTGAGAAAATTTCACGAATATCCTCCAGCGATTTAAAGCGGTAACCCTTCAATAAATCAAGAAAAGGAATATTAGTAGATGTTGGAATATGGCCACTGCGCAAACCAGGGTGCGGCTCTGGTGCAATTCCTGTAAATCGGGCATTCGCTCGTGCATCAACAATTGTTTGATTATTAGAGCCAATTGCACCTAGCACTTCATTTGCAGTACAAACGCTACCTGTCTCGTATTTTCCAACAAAATCGCCTTTGGATTTTAAGCTGTATTGCTTCGAGGTATCGAAACCTTTGTCTAACCATTCTGGCAAACCACCATCGAGTACATAGACATTTTGGTGTCCCATGTATTTAAACATCCACCAAGCTCGTGGCGAGCAATAAACACCTTGGTTATCGTAAATAACAATAACACTTTCTGTATTTATTCCTAACTTTTGCACTTCAAATGTGAATTGCTCTGCCGTTGGCATTGTGTGTGGTTGATCACTACTTGCATCATGAAAGGTTTTCTCAATATCGCATTTCTGAGCGCCTTTAATACAAAAGAAATTGTCATAGACAAGCGGCTCTTTGCCCACCACTTTATCCATGCTGGCATCCAAAATCACAAGGTTTTCATCACCCATATTTTCATTAAGCCAATCCGTTGTAACCAAAGAGTTATTGTTGTTCATTTAAACCGTCTCTAAAATTTTTGAAATAACGCTCAAGATAAATTTTGAATTAGTAAATATTGTTATTAAAACTCATTCCGCAAAATAACAAACTCAATAATTAATCGATAGAGCAGCCCTTATTCTAATAAGTTGTTAGCATCAGATGCATTTATTTTCGCTATAAACCTATTAATGTTAATGGTTTTTC
>CAWVVS010000105.1:0-4296 GCA_963933655.1 uncultured Candidatus Thioglobus sp.
AAATACAACACAAGCATAAGGTATTACAACATACATGACAAGCTAATCCATGTTGTAGTAATCACACCTGAATTAGGTAAATGACTAATCTGATCTGAGTATTTTTCTGATTGTTAATGAGTGGGTTATTTTGTGACTATTTTGGGCTCATGTCCAACGATATTTATTCAAGCGAGTGATCGATTTTTTCGATTTGAGGCAATAAAACAGCCAGTATTGGCTCAATTTGGCTAGGTTAAATCGAATATAGATGCAGTAAAAAAGCCTGCAATCACGTAGTTTTTTACTGGTAAATTAATTTAAAGTCATCGCTGCTGTATGGCGCTGGAATTTTTTCATTCAATGCCAGCTCAGACAAAATGTAGCCCAGTTCATCCGCTGACTTGGCGCAATAACCACCTCCGGCAAAAAGCGCGTAAAGCCTTTCATCTTCAAATTGATCAATGTAGTTGCCGCCAGTGGGGGATGTGGTTGTTACGCAAGGAACCGAGTGGAAATCTTTAAATGAAACAGAGGGTAGTAATTCTTTTAAGGACTCTGTTAACCACGGGATTTTGGTCTTGTCGCCATCCGAATGAAACCAGTCTTGTAACGACCGATTATCTTTTGCCATTTCATCGCCAAGTGCATGACCAATTTTGACGTAATACTTTCCATTTGGATATTGAACCGGCGGCAAAAAATATAGAAATTTGTTGGGCTCATCGCCGAGTCGATAGCTCAACGTCGGCATGCCTTGAAGGCTTAACAACTGATCTTTAGACACCTCGCCCATCACTGCCGTGTGCGGTACAACACCGTAGGCTATGGGTCGTGGAATGGTGTTACCAATATTGGCAAAAGCACCCGTCGAAAGGATGCATTTTTTGCATTTTAGTGTGGATCTCTTTGTCTTTACAGTGATGTATTTTTCATTTTTCTCAATTGCAATGACTGTGTCGTCTACTACAGTGCCACCACAACTTTCAAGTGCCTTATTTTGTGCTTCTATGTTTTTTCTTGGATCTAACCAGCCAGCATTTTTTGCTTGGAAAATCCCATGAACGTCTATTGGGAATTGGAAATAGGGAAAGCGCTTACCCAATTGCTCTGAAGAAAATGTTTCCATCTCAGGATAATAATTATTTGCTTGGGCGCTCATGTCTTCAAGAAAACTTGAGTTATTTGATACTGCAAGATATCCCACTTCTTGAAAGAAATTAATACCAGTTTCTTTCTCGAGTGGCTTGAAGCGTTTAATTGCTGCCTTGCTAATCTGGCTATTGTGAGCAAGAGAGTCGATTATGCGCACAATCCGTGCTGAGTCGTAGTGGCTACTAAATACACCAGTATGAGTCTTTAGGTTCTTTGGCTCGCTCGGACCAACCAAAACAACATTCGCACCCTGAATAGCAAGATGACGAGCAGCAGCTGAGCCAATAAGCCCACGACCAATAACAATGAAATCATGTATTTTGTTCATATATAGACAGGATTATAGTTCTGAAGTAACAACCTATGTTCCTTTTACAAGCTTAGTTTTTTGAAATTTATTGAGCAGCTTGCTCTATTAAGGAGAATACTTGTTCCCGCTCTGAAAGAACCAACAATAAGGCTAAGTCGCCGGGTTGTAATCGCTTGAGCACTTCAGCAGTGCCTTCGACAGGTGAGCCGGCAGTGATCACTTGCTCAGCGCTAAGACCAAACTCGTAACCTTGTTCTTTGATTATGCAGCTAACATCGCCCAATTCACGACCTCGCAAATGTTGAGGAAGTTCAACTGCTACAAGATAATCCGGGTGTAAACTTAAGGCACTATTCACGGCATTACGAATGTCTTGATCTGATCGATCACCCCCAATACCCATCAACACAAAGCGTTTTTTGGCAGGGATGCTGGCCATGGTTTCAGCAACAGCTGAAATGGAATGGGGGTTGTGAGCAAAATCAACAAAAACTCGGGCGCCATTAACCGCAAATTCATTGCATCTGCCAGGGTTGTCTTTGGGGTTGCTTTCAAACTGAGATAAGCCGGCATGGATGGCATCATTATTAAGCCCTAAAGCACGAGACACACATAAAGCCCCCAATGCATTGCGAATATTGTATTTTGCTGCACCGCCCATTGCAAGCGGAATATCCTGCACATCGATAACTGATTCAGTCTTTTTACCGTCAAAAAACATCAAGGTTGATTCTTCAAGCCAAGCGCATGGCATACCTTTATTTTTAGCGGTAATAATTTGTTGCGCATCTGGATAGAGTGAAAACCAGCAGACCTTAGCCTTTGTTCGAGAGGCTTCAGCGATGACCAATTCGTCATCCGCATTTAGCACCAATAGTCCATCCTTGGTTAAAGTTCGATGCACAGAAAATTTAGCAAGCGCCAAATCTTCAACAGTATTAACACCATAATTACCAAGATGATCAGCTGCCACATTGGTCACTAAGGCGACCGTTGCTTGGCGAAGGGGTAGACCACGACGTAAAATACCGCCACGCGCCACTTCTAAATAGGCTATTTCTAAGCGTGGGTCGCGTAATAACATGCGCCCACCGCCAGGGCCAGAATAATCTCCAAAGTCAAGAATGTCATCCCCCACTCTTACAAATTCGGTTGAAGTTAGACCCGCTACTAAGCCTGCAGCACTACCAATAGCGTTGCATAGACGAGCAGTAGTCGTTTTTCCATTAGTACCAGTAATCAGTGCAACAGGTATGTCATGTAATGCCTGCCAATTAATGTCCTCTGGGATGGGAAGGTCGTTTATTGGCCAAGTTTGTGAGCCCTTGCCTTGGCCTAATGAGAGTTCTTCGGTATCGCTTAATACATCCACACCGTGATCTTCGGCAGACTTGATAAGCGCAATTAAGCGGGGATTGGCTTCTTGCGCCATCACACTTTGAAGGTCACTAATCATAGCCTTAAATTCGCCAGATGGCTGTTTTAGTAACTCTGCAGCACAAAAGTGCCATGCAGTCTGGGCTGCAAAGACAGCGCTGTAAAGTTGATCCATTGGTGCAGAAATACCTAGATTGACACCACAGTCAAAGCGTCGATCAATAGCGTGTTGATTTTGCCAGCCGATGGCATCCAGCACTCGTCTGGCTTGTTGGTTCCATATTTTGATTAGGTGTTCTGAGTTGATGTCATGAAAAAAAACATCCAAAACTGCGCCAGGGTGTTTCCATAATAAGCCCGGACCGGTTAATCGACGGGCATTTTCAAGCGTTAAATTATCAGCTGATGGAATGACAATGAGTAAAGAATTTTCGTTGATATTAGGGGTTTTCATAATTGACTTTATTAATCACCATCTTCGTCTTCATTCCGAGCAATTCTCACACCTTTTTCATCGCGAATGAGTGTGTCATTTTCATCGATAATGTTGTCTAAGTTTAAGTCAGGCTCAATCTGTTGCGTAACGTTGTTATTTTCGTTTGGCGTGTTGTTATTAAAGTGGATTATTTGCTTCCATGAGCGCGCAATCGAGTCACCAAATACCACAACCAAGTCTCCTTGTTGGGCCATATTAAGTGCAGTGTCAATGGCTTCAACTTCATCCGGTATCACATTGATATTAGATGAATCTACTCCATTATCAATAAAGCCTTTTTGTAGCATCTTGGGTACTTCATCGTGGCCACGTTTTCGACGGTTGTCGTCAGCTTTACAAATATAATAATCAAAATGACCAGCTAATATAGTGCTGGCTTCAATAATGTCCTCATCACGCCTATCTCCCGGCGAGGCAATCACGACAATGCGCCGTCCAGAAACATCCAACCTACTAACAAGATTTGCCATAGCTTTAAAGGCTGCTGCATTGTGAGCGTAATCTAGGATCACTTTGAAAGGGTGTTCGTCAAACACATTGGTTCGACCTGGCGCTTGGAAAAAGTTAGTATCAAAAGTTCTTAATCCGTGACGAATGTTGTCTAAATCAACATTAAAGCTATAGGCCATTGCCACTGCGAACATTGCGTTTTGCACGTTGTGTATTGCCTTGCCTTCAATAGTTGCAGGAATTAGGTGTGACCAAAGCACAGGTATATGGGTGCCGTTGTCATAAATAGTGATCATGTCACCATTCATGCCTTTTTCTAATACTACAGCCCTTCCTCCAGAAAGGGTATGCTCTTTTACAAGTGTGTGGTTTGAGTCCATAGTCACATAAAAAATGCGTTCAGCTTGTGCAAAGTCCGCCATCCGTAAACAATGAATATCATCGGCATTGAGTACTGCTGTATCAGTGGCCGATTCCACAACTACGCGTTTGACTTGAGCTAAACTTTCAACGGTGTCAATACCACCTA
>CAWVVS010000106.1:0-4285 GCA_963933655.1 uncultured Candidatus Thioglobus sp.
GAAAGCTGCTAAATTATCAGCCAATTGCTGGGCAGCAAGTTCAGCTTCAAATGCAGCAATTTCGTCTAAAATTGCCTGTTCGGCTGCTTGCTCTTGAGCTGCTAAAGCCATTGTTAAGGCTTCTTCATCTAGTGAGGCTACTTTCTCAGCGCAAGGCGCAGTACCTTCTGCATCGGTACAAGTTGAATTTGAGACCGCATCCAAGGACTCAACAAGCACATCATCACGATCATCACCACCTGCAAAAACGTTTGTTGCCAAGAAGAATATTAATACAAATTTTGTCAATTGATTAGCCACACTTGCCTCCGAAATTTAAAAGAAATTTTTTCTATCAACATTTATTTTATACTACTTATGTTAATCAATATTGTTCTTATGGGTTTATTATGTTTGCCGATGAAATCATGTCTCTAAACGATTCTACCTTTAATAAATGGCTCGATTTAAGTAATAAATCTTATTTGGTCAACAATGGGAACATCCCAAAATGGGAGCAAGCGCTTGATCTCTTAAAAACAACAGAAAAGGGGGTTTTGAACCTTCAATCACCATATCTTTCAATTGATGGTGTTGGATTAGATAGTAAGATTCTACAGCCGGCACTTGAAATGTTTAAGCCTTGGCGCAAAGGCCCTTTCAAAATAAATGAACTAAAACTTGAAAGTGAATGGCAGTGCAATTTAAAGTGGCAACGACTGATTAAGCATATTCAACCACTGGAAGGAAAAAAAGTACTGGATGTCGGTTCAGGTAATGGCTATTTCACACTACGAATGGCATTATTGGGCGCTAAGATTGCAATTGGAATAGAGCCTTTTCTACTATTTAACTATCAATTTAAAGCCATTTATTCGTTGATTGAATCGCCACCAAATGCGTTAATGCTGTCTTTAAGACTTGAGGATATGGAAAAAGCAGCTGTTTTTAACACTGTCTTTTCCATGGGCGTTCTTTATCATCAAAAAGATTATATGAATCATTTAATACAATTAAGGCAAATGTTAGTGCCTGAAGGGGAGATCATTCTCGAAACATTAATCGTTGACGGTCCCAAAGGTTACACCTTTATTCCAAAAGATCGATATGCCAGAATGCGTAATGTTCACTGTCTGCCAAGTATAGAAACTCTAAAGATGTGGCTAAAAGAAGCACAATTCAAGAAGATTAATGTGATTGATGTATCCAAAACCTCTATTGAAGAGCAGCGTCGCACACAATGGATTGGTGAAAATAGCGCCTCTCTCGAAGACTTTCTCGATCCATTAAATGATCAATTGACGATTGAAGGACTGCCAGCCCCAAAAAGAGTGATTGTCATCGCTCAGAAATAGATTGCATTCAAGTATAATTCGACCTTGATTTTAAGGCATGCAATGAACTCTCGTTTTTACTTAAGCTTAATCTTTTTTTTGCTCACTCACACCCTCAATGCACTAGCTGTGCCAAGCGTTGTAGTTAGCATTAAACCCATTCACTCCATTGTCTCAAGCCTTATGCAGAGCGTTGGAGAGCCTCAATTGCTGCTAGAAAATAATAACTCTGCCCATAATTTTCATATTCGACCATCTCAAGTTAAAGCTCTTGAAAATGCAGAACTAATTATCTCTATTAATTCCAAGTTTGAAGCAGGCTTAGCAAATATTCTAAGCAATTACAGCAATTCAACACGGATTGTTATTAGTGAATTAAACCTTCCAAACATCTACACCTCAAGAGAAAATGACCATCAAGATAAAGAGATTGAGTATGATTACCACTTGTGGTTAGATATTAACAATGCCAGATCGATCGCCAAACAACTCAGTTATCGTTTAATCGAAATAGACGCAACGAACGCCTCTACGTATTCCAGCAACTTTGATAAGCTCGATGCAAAATTACTTCAATTGAACAAAGACAACAGTGAGCAGTTAGCAGGGCTTGAAGCAACCAATTTTGCTAATTATTCGGACACTCTTCAATACTTTGAAAAAAACCACAATCTCAAGCAGCCCATCATTGTCACACCCTACCATGGTGCAAGACTTAGCATTCGAGACGTATTAAATGCCAAAAAGAAAATGCAAAAGCAGCAAACAAAATGCTTATTTCATACCAATGAAATTAACTTTGAAAAAACAAATGTTATAACAGAAGATACGTCAATTATTCGCGCAGAAATAAGCATTTTGGGTAACGAATTTGAAAGTGGTCCAGATCAATACTTTAATTTAATGACAAACCTCACCTCACAAATTGCACAATGTCTCCAATAAGACCCAGCTTTAATAAAGCAGCATTGCACTATAACGCCCATGCATTCTTACAAGATGAAATCGCGCTTCGCCTGTCAGAAAAACTGAATGTCATTTCTGTCAATCCTGAAGTGATCATAGATTTAGGCGCGGGAACAGGCTTGTTGAGCAGTAAACTCTCAAATCAATTGCTTGATGCACAATTAATTTGTGTTGATTTCGCCCAGCACTCATTACAAGCAAACCCTGCTCAATTGAAGGTTTGTGCTGATGCGTGCCAATTGCCTTTTGCAGATAAAAGCGTTGATTTCATTGCTTCTAATTTAATGATGCAATGGTGTCCAGATTTAAAGATTCTTTTTGATGAATGCCACCGTGTACTAAAACCTGATGGTTTAATACTTTTTTCAACATTTGGTCCAAATACATTGAAAGAGCTAAAACGTAGTTGGTCTGTTGTTGACTCTGATACACATGTTAATACATTTATTGACATGCACGATATTGGTGATCAAATGCTGCAATCAGGTTTTCACAGCCCTATTATGGAAATGGAAAATCTAACCCTAACGTATGACAAAGTTGTCGACTTGATGCATGACTTAAAAGGGATTGGTGCACAAACCGTTCACAACCGCTCAAAATCCCTGACAGGTAAAACGAAATTCAAGCAAATGATTGAAATGTATGAATCCTATCGAAGTGAAGGTAAATTACCCGCAACTTACGAAGTGATTTACGGTCACGCTTGGAAAAAAATAAGCCCATTAGGTGCTGTCCCTGTCAGTAATTATTAGATTTTAAAAGAAATTTGAGGAATTATTGAAGTGGCTATTTTCAGACGAAAAAAACCTTTGAAAAGCACTCAAAAACGTCTTTTTTAAGGCAAAAATAGGCAATTATTGGCTTTTTTAAAGATCAAGTAACGCCAATTCAAAAAAATTTGGAAATAATGCAAATGAATCAAAAAATGCCAAAAAGGAGGTTTTTCATTAAGTAAGATGATGGATATCGACGAAACTTTAACACGACACCCGTGCTGGATTGGCTAACTTCTCTAGCTAAGAATTCTTAATAATTAAACCATCGCCCACTTTGATGGTTTGAAATTTCGGAGATAAATCAATCGCATTTTGACCAAAAAAAGCGCCGTTAAGCTCATTGCTTAATGCCAACTTGGTTAGTGTTGAAAGCGGCTCTTTTGGATCAATAATTTCTCCCGTACTTTGGTCAATCGTTGTTATTTTGCAACGCTTACAAGGCTTTCTAAAACCAAAACGATAACTGCTGTCTTTTGCAATTAAGTTGAAAGAAGTTTTTCTCTCAATGGATTTCAAACCTTTGATGACAATATTTGCTCGAAACTGCTCCATTGTTACTTCTTGTGAGCCATTTACTTTGAGATTTTCATTTAAATATTTTAGAGACTCCTCAGTAGTAATTAAGTAAGGAAACTGATCCGAAAAAGCGCTTTGCGCTTCTTCTTTTTTTAAAAATTGAGCTGGTACTGGGCGCTTCTCATGTTTGGAAAATCTAACCAACCTCAGTGACTTTTTGCGATACTTGCCCAACACTTTAGTCAACCAATCTGATGCGGCTTCGCCTTCATCAAAAGCCTCACAAGTGTCCTCCCATACGACTACTTGAACCGATTGATTTTTTTTCGTATCCAGTTTTATTTCTAATGATTCATGACTTTCAGAGTTTAACATTAAGCCATTGGTACCAATGGCTACTGAAATGGTTGCCATTTTTTCAATTTGACGTTGCGTAACAAACTGATACTCACTATCAGTAATCATCCATTCACGATCATATTCAAAACCTCGCAAACCAGTTTTTGCAGAACTTAATGAGATTCCTTTTAAGGATTTAACGGGATAAACAAATAAGCCAGTAATGCTAATCATAAGTCATTTATGTAGAATTTCTTGATTCGTAAGTTTCAATCCACTCTTGCGGTGTTATTCTTCGCATTAATTGGGCAATGAGATCGAAGGGTATATGGTTCGGATTGTTAAACCTAATAGAGCTTTTTCCCATGTTGA
>CAWVVS010000107.1:0-4258 GCA_963933655.1 uncultured Candidatus Thioglobus sp.
CCACATGGTCTAAAGAGCGTATTATTGGCGCACCAAAGCTCCACATCAGTCCCGCACAGCAAACCAGAACAAAGCCCAATAAATGTTGATTTTGCATTTTGATTTCCTCAATATTACTGTCAGAATAGACAGTAATAATATCGCGCATTTTGTTCCTAATAAAGTGAACTGTCCAACGATATTTTTTCACAACAGTTATCGAGTTTTTCGATTTCAGAAACCCTATGCTCGACTCCTTGATGAGAGTTCTCGTTAAATGAAGTGAATAACAAGCAAAAAATTACTGTCAGGACAGTTTTGAAATATACTATGCATGTTCAACAAATCAAGCTGTATGAATTCACAAATTTTATCAAAAGATGATCGATGGCAATTCTGGATTGATCGTGGCGGCACTTTTACCGATATTATCGGTCGCAAGCCAAGCGGTGAGATATTAACGCATAAGCTACTATCTGAAAATCCAGCGCAATATCCTGACGCAGCTATTCAAGGCATTCGTGATCTGCTTAATTTAAATCAGGAGCAGGCAATTCCAATGGCAGACATCGGTGCTATCAAAATGGGAACTACTGTTGCTACCAATGCACTACTTGAGCGTCAGGGTGAAAAGACCTTGTTGGCCATCAGTCGAGGTTTTAAAGATATTTTGCGTATTGGTTATCAGAATCGACCTAAGCTCTTTGCACTGGATATCGAGCTTGCCGAAATGTTGTATGCTAACGTTATTGAGATTGATGAGCGACTTGATGCTCAGGGCGTGGTTATTTGTCCGCTTGATTTAAACACCACAAAAAAGCAACTTCAGCAATCTTTTAAAGAGGGTTATCGTTGTATTGCCATTGTACTGATGCACGGTTATCGATTTACTGAGCACGAACAGAAAGTTGAAGAAATTGCGCAAGCTATTGGTTTTTCACAAGTGTCTGTGAGTCATAAAGTGAGCCCCTTGATGAAAATCGTTTCCAGAGGCGACACCACTGTTCTGGATGCTTATTTATCGCCGATTCTTAGACGTTATGTCCATCAAGTGGAGTCCGCGCTGGGGGACAAGGCTAAAGAAAAAAGTCGGTTGATGTTTATGCAATCCAGTGGTGGACTTACTGATGCGAGATTTTTCCAAGGTAAAGACGCTATTCTTTCGGGGCCCGCAGGGGGTGTTGTTGGAATGGTTAAAACTGCTGAGAAAGCAGGATTTAATAAACTTATCGGTTTTGATATGGGTGGCACGTCAACTGATGTATCGCATTACGCAGGTGAGTTTGAGCGTGCTTTTGAAACCCAAGTTGCTGGTGTTCGTTGTCGTGCACCGATGATGTTAATTCACACTGTGGCTGCAGGCGGAGGCTCAATATTGCATTTTGATGGCGCGCGTTATCGTGTTGGTCCCAATTCTGCAGGCGCAAACCCAGGACCCGCTTGTTATCGTAACGGCGGACCTCTAACCATTACCGATTGTAATGTAATGCTCGGTAAGATTAACCCGAATTTTTTCCCAAATGTTTTTGGCTCAAAATCCAATCAACCGTTAGATGCCGACATTGTGATGAAAAAGTTTCAACAGCTGGCGGATGAAATCAAGCAATCAACCGGTAAAAAAGTAACATCTGAGACAGTAGCAGAAGGGTTTTTGTCTATTGCTATTGAGGGTATGAGTAATGCCATCAAGAAGATTTCTGTCGAAAAAGGTTACGATGTCAGTGAATATACATTGTGCTGTTTTGGTGGTGCGGGAGCACAGCATGCCTGTTTGGTAGCTGATAAATTAAACATGAAGCGCATTCATCTTCATCCATTTGCGGGTGTGTTATCCGCCTTTGGTATGGGCTTGGCAGATACTGGAGTGATTAATGACTTGGCTATCGAGGTTGTGCTCGAAGCTGATTTTATGTCGATTTTGTCAAGTAAATTTGAAACGTTAAAGCAGAAAAGTGAGCATCAATTGTTTGAACAAGGGATACAGGCCTCCTCGTTGAAATTCCATCAGCGCTTGCATCTTCGCTATCTTGGTAGCGATAGCGCCATAGTTGTTAAATTTGGCACACTTGAGGCAATCATTCGTGACTTTGAAGGCGTTCATCTAACAAGGTTTGGTTTTATCTCGAAAGAAAAACAATTGATTGTAGAGTCCATTCAGCTCGAGACAGTGTCTCAAAACACTCTTCATGTTCAGCAATACAGTGCTCAGCGCTCAGAAAATAACCGAATTTTGACGCGACAAGCCATTGTGATGGCTGGGAAAAAATACGACACTGCTTTTTATGATCGTAATCAATTGGCACCAGGCGAAGCAGTAGATGGTCCTGCTATTATTATTGAGGACACCTCCACCATTGTGATTGAGCCTGGCTGGCAAGGTGTACTGAGTGACAATAACGATTTAATCCTTGAGCGAGTCAAACCTCTGAATCGACCACATGCTATTGGCACGAATGTTGATCCGGTGATGCTAGAAATATTTAACAATCTGTTTATGAGTGTTGCAGAGCAAATGGGCACTGTGCTTGAAAATACTGCCGTTTCTGTCAATATTAAAGAGCGGCTGGATTTTTCTTGTGCCATTTTTACCCCAGAGGGCGAGTTGGTAGCGAATGCACCGCACGTACCTGTGCATCTTGGCTCAATGAGCGAATCCATAAAAACTATTATTCGAGAAAATAGCGCAACAATGAAGTCTGGCGACGCTTACCTTATCAATGCACCATACAATGGCGGCACCCACTTGCCCGATATTACCTTGATTAAACCAGTATTTGACAAACAAGGTGATACGGTTATTTTTTATGTTGCTAGCCGCGGTCATCATGCAGATATTGGCGGTATCTCGCCAGGTTCCGCTCCCGCATATTCGACTCATATCGAGGAGGAGGGCATTGTCATAGATAACTTCAAACTGGTTTCTGAAGGAAAGTTTCTAGAGAAAGAAATTGAAATGCTGTTAAATTCGACCTCGCATCCTGCACGTAACGTGATGCAGAACATTGCTGACCTTAAGGCGCAGGTCGCAGCTTGTGAAAAAGGCGCTCAAGAGTTGACTGCTATTATTGATTGTTACAGCCTTGAAACAGTTCATGCTTACATGCAGCATGTGCAAGATAACGCTGAGGAGTCTGTAAGGCGGGTGCTAGAAAATCTAGAGAATTCTGAATTCACCTATAAAATGGATGATGGCCACCAGGTCAGTGTATCAATTAAGGTTCACCGTGCGAGTCGCAGTGCAACTATTGATTTCACTGGTACCAGTGCTGAGCATCCAGGAAATTATAATGCGCCGAGTTCGATTTGTTACGCAGCAGTTCTATATGTTTTCCGCTGTTTGGTTGACGACGACATTCCACTCAATGCAGGCTGCTTAAAGCCGATTAAACTCATCATTCCTGAAAAAAGTATGATTAATCCAGTTTATCCTGCAGCGGTATTTGCAGGCAATGTGGAAACCTCGCAATATATTGTTGATGCTCTATTTGGCGCTTTGGGTGTTGTGGCGGCTTCTCAAGGAACAATGAACAATTTTATTTGGGGCAATGAAAGCGTCCAAAATTACGAGACAATCTGCGGCGGATCTGGTGCAAGTGCTAAACAAAATGGATGTAGTGCTGTTCACACTCATATGACCAATTCCCGACTGACCGATCCTGAAGTTCTGGAGTGGCGTTTTCCGGTGCGATTAGAATCTTTTAATATCAGAAAAAATTCTGGTGGCGCTGGTGGGTATAGAGGCGGTGACGGCGTTGATAGACGAATGCGTTTTCTTGAGCCAATGACCGTTAATATGATTGCTGGTCATCGGATAGTGCCTCCTTATGGTCTCGAAGGTGGTGAGCCTGGTGCGGTTGGTGAAAATTACATTGTTCAAAACAACACAACGATCGACTTGGGAACTAACGGACAAGTTGAGGCGTCAATCGGCGATGTTTTTGTATTAAAAACGCCGGGCGGCGGCGGCTTCGGTCCATGTTAAGGCGTTAATTAAATATACTGTACAATATTTATTATGAAATATCATCCTCAAAACTCTGAGCCACTTGATGTAGCTGAACGTTTAGGCAAACAACAAGTAGTCTGTTATCCTATTGATAGTCTTCCTTCAGCGGATATGGAGTGTTATCAAAAGGGAAGAGACAACCTAACTCTAGTAAATGAAATCATCATTCCGCCAAGAGATGCGAAAACTTTCCACGTTCCAGCCGGCCACTTCTTCCGCATTGTTAGCGTTGAAGGTCCGCAAGTAGGTGACTTAAATCTATGGAATAAGGAT
>CAWVVS010000108.1:0-4251 GCA_963933655.1 uncultured Candidatus Thioglobus sp.
GGATTACTGCCATTGTTTAACATGAGTTATTCAGTGGGTAAATTGCACCAATATTCGGTTGATTTTTATCATGAGCTTCAAGAAGAAACCGGCATGAATGTTGGTTTTAGTGTCGTCTCGAACATTCGTCTTGCAAACTGCCAAGACCGAATGGATGAATATAAGTACTACGCTGGTGTTGGTAGCACTGTGGGTGTTAAAATTAATTTTTTAACCCCAGATGAAGTCAAAGAGATTTGGCCGTTGTGTAACACAGAAGGCTTATTGGGCGCAATTCAACATCCAGACGATGGCTATATTCAACCTGCAGATTTAACGCAAGCGCTTTGTAAAGGCGCGCGTAACCGTGGTGCTGAAATTTATGAGCACACACTGGTGACAGCCCTTGAGCAACAAAAAGATAACAGTTGGATTGTCCAAACAGACAAGGGTGATATTGCTTGTGAACACGTTGTTTCGTGTACCGGTAACTACGCTAGAAAGACAGGCGAAATGGTCGGCTTGGATATCCCAGTGATTCCTGTTGAACACCAGTTTATTATTACTGAGCCACACCCAGAAATTATGGCGCGCAAAGAACAAGGCTTGCCTGAAATGGGCGTTTTACGTGAATCAGATGCTGGTTACTATTTGCGTGAAGAAGCGGGCGGTTTGCTGTTGGGTCCTTATGAAAAAGGTGCTCCAGTTTGCTACATCGATGGTCCAAGTGATGATTGTCAGTACGAGTTATTTAATGCAGAGCTCGATCGCCTTATGCCACACATTGAGCGCTGCATGGTTCGAGTACCAGCTTTTGGTGAGGTGGGTGTTAAAGATATTTATAACGGTGCGATTGCTTATACGCCGGATGGTAATCCAATTGTTGGTCCTGCGGCAGGGTTGAAAAACTTCTGGCTAAATGAAGGTCACAGTTTTGGTATTACCGCTGCTGGAGGCGCTGGCTGGCAATTGGCAGAATGGATGATTGATGGTGAGCCAACAGTCGATATGATGGGTGTCGATCCTCGTCGTTTCGGCCCATACGCAACACGAGGCTACTTGCGTGAGAAAAATGAAGAGGCGTACTCGAACGTTTTTACCACACATTATCCAGATGAAGAGCGTGGTGCCGCCAGGCCACTAAGAACCACCCCATGCTATGATCGCCTGAAAGCACTGGGTGCAGTATTTGGCTCCGTGTATGGCTGGGAACGTCCGAATTGGTTTATGCCAAGTGCTGATTATGCCTTAAGTGCTGAAGAGTTAAATCAGGCAGACCCAGAGAAGGTGCTTTGGAATGAAAACCACTCCAAGCCATTAGCAGATGGTCGTATTGTTGAAAAGAATTCGTTCCGTCGGTCAAACTTTTTTGAGCATGTCGGTAATGAATGTAAACACGTTACTGAAAAAGTAGGTCTTTTGGATATGTCTGCATTTGCTAAATGCATCGTCAAAGGTCCTGGAGCAGAAGAATGGCTGGAGTATATCTTTGCCAATAAAATGCCAAAAACCATTGGTCGAATCAGCCTTGTGCATATGTTGACTCTAAACGGCGGTGTCCGTTCTGAATACACTGTTTATAAAACTGGCCCTCAGAGCTACTACCTTGTTTCGGCTGGCGCATTCGAGACGCACGACCACGACTATTTATTCAAGTTATTACCTAAGGATGGCAGTGTTAGTGTGCAACGAGTAACAACACAAACAGGTGTTTTGGTTTTAGCCGGACCCAGATCTCGCGATTTGTTACAAAAGCTTACCGATACTGATCTGTCTAACGATAGTTTTAAATGGCTAACGGGCAAGAAGATTAATGTGGGTTATGCAACTGCTGAAGCATTAAGAGTGAATTTTGTTGGCGAATTGGGCTGGGAATTACATCACCCAATCGAAATGCAAAACTATATCTTTGATCAATTAATGGAAGCAGGCGCAGAGTTTGATATTAAGCCGTTTGGTATTCGTGCGATGAACTCAATGCGTTTAGAAAAGTCGTATCGTTTAATTCCGAGTGAGATGTCTATTGAATATTCAGCGTTTGAGTCTGGCCTAGATCGTTTTGTTCGTCTTGACAAAGAACTGGACTTTATCGGTAAAGAAGCACTAGCAGCTTGGAAAGAAAGAGGTGAAGATAATGGCTTTGTTACCTTAGAAGTCAAAGGCGTGACCGATGCTGATGCTCGAGGTTCTGAGGCCATTTATAAAGACGGCGAGGTGATCGGACGAGCTACTTCTGGCGGTTATGGCTGGCGTTGCGGTAAATCATTGGCGCTTGGTTTAGTCCAAAAAGATTTATCGGGTATTGGAACCGAGCTTGAAATTCAAATTTTGGGTGAGAGATACAAAGCTGTGGTAGTTGAAGAATCTCCTTTTGATCCAACGAATGAGTGTCTAAGATCTTAAGATTTATCTAGCTCCATGTTGGTTTTTACCGACATGGAGCGTCATTCTTCTGTTGCTTGATTTTTAACGATTGAATCTAAGATAGTACAATCTTTTATCTTTAAAATAGTGTGTACTAATTTAGATAAGATACGCTATGCCAGAGATTGACCTACAACAACAAATGGTGTCTTGGCGCCATTATTTGCACCAACACCCTGAGCTCAGCTTTAACGAGCAGATGACGAGTGATTACATCGCCAGTATTTTGCTTGAGCATAATATTGAAATCCTTCGTGGCTTAGCTGTTACTGGTATTGTTGCAACCGTTCATGGGAAGAAGCCAGGAAAATCGATTGGTCTACGTGCCGATATGGATGCATTGCCAATTCAAGAGCTGAACGAGTTCGATCATAAATCCATACACGACGGCAAGATGCATGCCTGTGGCCACGATGGTCATTCAACGATGCTACTGGGTGCTGCGGTTCATCTAAAAAAGAACAATAATTTTTCAGGCACAGTTCACTTTATCTTTCAACCTGCAGAAGAGGGTGGTGCCGGCGGAAAAGTGATGGTCGAAGAAGGTATTTTTGAAAAATTTCCTTGCGATGCTGTTTACGGTATGCATAACTGGCCAGGCATGGCTGAAGGCGAGTTCGCTGTTCATGACGCAGCTGTTATGGCAGCCAACGAAACCATTACAATCACTGTTACAGGTAAAGGCGGACATGCTGCAATGCCCGATCAATGTGTTGATCCAATTGTTGCGGGTGCGCAAATCATTACCGCATTACAATCGGTTGTTTCTCGCAATGTGGCGCCAGCGGAGTCGGCAGTCATCAGCTTAACTGTCGTGAATTCTGGTTTTGCCACCAATGTCATTCCTGATGAAATGCATCTTAAGGGCTCACTCAGATACTTTAAGCCGGAAGTTGGCGCTGAAGTGAGACGAAGAATGAAAAAAGTTGTTGAGGGCGTTGCTGAGTCTATGGGCGCAAGCGCTACATTGGAATCAATTCCTAACTATCCAGCGACAATCAACACGCCAAAACACGCAGAAAAATGTGCAGAAGCTGCCTCAATGATTGTCGGTGCTGACAATGTACATAGAAACATGCCACCCAGTATGGGCTCTGAGGATTTTTCTTTTTTACTGAACGCCTTAGAAGGTGCTTATATTTGGATTGGTAATGGTGAAGTACCAAAAGATCAGCCCCAAGGTGGCTGCATGCTGCACAACACACACTATGATTTCAATGATAAGATTCTTTCGCTAGGCGCATCATACTGGTCTCAATTGGTAAAAAACATTTTGCAATAAACACTGTTTTGCCCTATCATGCTAGCGCATGACACTTGTTGCAATATCACTGTTAATTTTGTCCGCGAGCATTCATGCTCTGTGGAATTTGTTCACTAAAAAAAGACACCCAACCACTTCTTTTTTTCTAGTTGCAAGCCTTACTGGAGCGCTGCTTCTCTCACCCGTACTGATACATCACAGCGATACATTATTACACCACGTTCCCAATCGTGTGTGGATGTTTCTAGTAATCGCAGGATTTTTAATGGCACTTCATTTCATCAGTTTAGCGAAGGCTTATAGAGCTGGTGATTTATCGATTGCCTATCCTATTGCTAGGGCTATGCCAGTTATCATCGTTTTGGCTGTGGTTGTGTACTTGGATCGTGTGGACCAAATTTCTTTTCTAAGTATTGCTGGAAGTGCGCTGGTTGTTTTGGGATGCTTTCTGATTCCTTTTCAACGATTTAATGAGTTACGTCTTAGTAATTACCTAAACCTTACATGTGGTATGGCACTTATTGCTGCTACTTGTACAGCGGGTTATGCGTTGGTGGATGATGAGGCTTTGCGATACTTTCGAA
>CAWVVS010000109.1:0-4248 GCA_963933655.1 uncultured Candidatus Thioglobus sp.
GAACTATCTGGCCACGGTGAATTTGGCGTCCATTGCCGAAGCTCTGACCACGATGAAATTAATCGGCATGGACATGAATGTGACTTATGAAGCAATCAAAGCCTCATCTGGAAACTCTTTTGTCCATGAAACAGAATCACAAGTGATACTAAATGGCTCTAGAGATATTAGCTTCACTATGGATCTTGTTTCCAAGGACGTGGGAATATTTAACGAGCTAGCGCAACGGCAAGGACTGGATTTAGAAATTGCCCCCCTCATAGTTGATATTTTCAAGGATGGTGAGAGGCGTTTTGGTTCGCGCGAACTTTCTCCCAATATTATTAAAAGGCTAGAGGAGGCTGCAAGCGTCGAGGTGTTGGGGTGTGGCTTCCCAGCAGAGATGATTGATTATGAGGTAGAAGAGCCAGGTTATGAAGTTGTAATTCCAGACAGGAAAGATATTTAACGAGATAAAAATGAGTATTCAAGCTGAAGCAATTATTGACTTAAAATCCTATCCCATTGATCGACCTGAGAGCGACAAATATCGCTTAATAGTTGACGGTGTTAAGGAGGGACTTGATGAAGATGGTTGTGTGGTTTTACCTAATTTCCTCAGCGATATCGGCTTGAACGTTTTGGTGGCGGAGTCTGAAAAGAGAAAATCACAAGCGTATTATTCAGAATCAAAAAAATGCAATATTTACTTAGGAAATGGAAATCCAAACGTTGCAGACAGTCACCCACAGAATATCTTTATGGAGCGTTCAAACGGTTTTATTACGGCCGATCTTTTGGGTGAAAGAACTTGCGCTCATGCCTTATATTACTGGCCTCCGTTAAGAGAGTTTCTGGCGGCTTGTTTGAACAAGAAGCAGCTTCATATTTATGCAGACCCCATCTCCAATATGATTGTTAATCTCTGCAGGCCTCAGCAAACTTTCAACTGGCACTTTGATACCAATGAATTTACCATTACTTTTTTGTTGAAAGGTGCTGAATCTGGAGGGTACTTCGAGTATGTTCCGGGTTTGCGGAGAAAAAATGATGAGTGTTTTGATGAAGTTAAAAAGGTTTTAGCTGGTGATCGTTCAAGAGTAAAGCGCCTAGACTTGCGAGAGGGTGATTTGCAGTTTTTTTTTGGTCGATATTCACTGCATCAGGTGACACATAATACTGGCAGTTCAGACCGCCTGCTGCTAATTCAATCATTTAGTGAAATACCTGGCGTTATTGGCAACCCTTCTCGGGTTAAAGATTTGTACGGAAAAACTACCTCGGCTCATAAACACAGAATGAATGATAGATCGAGAAGTGACCAGCTATTAGATTGATTTTTTTACCATTCAGTTTAATAGAAACGACCCATCCGATTCCTTTGAGGGCTGTCGTTATTATGGCAAAATAACCTGCTGTCATTAATTTAAGTTGCAACAAATGAAGATCAATCTATCTCCTGATTTTAATCCACAAAATATTGAACAAAGTATTGCCGAACTCACTGAAAAGGCCTTGTTTCAAGCCAATATTGCAAGTGAAGGCACTGATTGGTCAGGTGTGGTTGAGCCGTTAGATCAAATTGAACATGAGTTAGGTCAAAAAATGAGCGTTAATTCTCATTTGAACTCGGTAATATTTAGTAATAAATTTAACACTGAGTATGAAAAAACATTGCCTTTAATTTCCAATTATTACAGTGAAATAGGCGCTAATAAGAATCTTTATTGTGCCTTTCAAAGGTTACTTGATACTGAATTAAGTATTGAGCAGCAGCATATTGTGAAGAAGTCTATCCAAGGATTTGAGCTTTCTGGTGTTGGCTTGGAAGGTGTAAAGTCAGAGCGCTTCAAAGTGATACAAGAAGAATTGAGTTTACTCAGTAATCAATTTTCGAAAAATGTATTGCAATCAACGAATGAGTGGAAAAAATCAGTCAATCTCGATGAACTGAAGGGTTATTCTGAGACCGAATTAGAAAAAGTAAGAGTGGAGGGTGGTTATTGTTTAAGTCTTCAAATCCCAGTTTATATTGATGTGATGACTTATGTGGATAATGCCTCCCTTAGGGAGGAAGTATATCGAGCCTACATTTCGCGGGCCTCAGATGTTGGTCATACTTCGGTAGACTTTGATAATCAACAAGTAATGAAAGATATCTTGGTCTTGAGAGACGAACTTGCACACTTACTCGGTTTTTCCAATTACTCTGCGTTGTCCATCGAATCAAAAATGGTTGATTCAACTGCACAAGTTATTGACTTTTTAGATGAACTTGTTTCTTGCTCTAAGGCTCAGGCGACTGTTGAGTTGGAAGAATTGAAGTTTTTCGCAGGGCGTGAATTAATGCCCTGGGATTTAATGTATTATTCTGAGCAATTCAAGCAACAGAAATTTGGTTATAGGCGTTCTGATTTAACGCCGTATTTTCCAGAGCAAAGCGTTCTCGAAGGTTTATTCTCTACTATTGAAAAGCTTTATGGTATTTGTATCACGCAAGTATCAGAAACGACTTATCATGACGATGTGAAAGTACTCGATCTTGCCGATAACAACGGCTCGATTGGGCGAATCTATTTGGATGCTTACGCTAGACAAGACAAACGTGGTGGTGCTTGGATGTCTGACTATCAAGGCTTGTATAAAGACAACCTGCCTGTTGCCTTTGTGGTTTGTAACTTAAACGCTCCAACAGCAGGCAAGCCTGCGCTATTTGAATTCGATGAAATTGTTACTTTATTTCATGAATTTGGACATGCGCTACATCATGTATTGACAAAGGTGCCTTATCCGTGTGCTGCGGGAATTAGCGGTGTGCCATGGGATGCAGTGGAATTGCCAAGTCAATATATGGAGTTCTATTGTTACGAAAAAGATGTTGTTGAAAGTATTTCACAGCATTGGCAAACTGGTGAAAGCCTACCCGAAGATTTATACGATAAAGTGGTTGCATCAAAGAACTTTCAATCAGGTTTGCAAATGTTGCGTCAATGTGAATTCTCCCTGTGGGATATTCATACGCACATGTCGAGTGATGACACAAGTACTGTACTGGCAAAAGTGAGAGAGAAAACATCATTAATGCCAATTATTGACGAAAATCGATTTCTCAATGCTTTTTCACACATTTTTGCAGGCGGTTATGCCGCTGGCTATTTTAGCTATAAATGGGCCGAAGTCCTTGCGGCAGATTCCTTTGAATTTGTTAAGCAAAATGGTGGTATTGGCTCTGAGGCTTCTAAGAATTTTAGAGAGTGCATTCTCGAAGTTGGCGGCAGTCTTGATTTTATGCAGCAATATCAAAAATTTAGAGGTCAGAAGCCACAACTTGAGGGCTTGTTAAAGGCGTCAGGAATATCCGCTTAATCTCATAAAACAGTGGGTAAAATACGTACGAAATGATAGAAAAAGGCACGCATAAGAGTGATTAAATTTTTACTAGGTATGATTGTTGCATTGGCACTCATCGGTGGAGCTGTCAAGTTTGAGTCAAACGACGAAAGTTGGCAAATTATCATCCATAAAAAAGAAGCGTTTTATAGTATTCAAAATGGTGCTATTCGAATCTATAATTTCGTCGAAGAACTTATTTCAGGTGCTGAAGTCATTGAAACATCAACACTGATACTTGAGGAGTAGTCGGGCTAGTCTATTTTAGATAATACGATTGAGCCGTTAGTTCCACCAAATCCAAATGAATTTGAAATAGCATGGTTAATAGGCATTTCTCTTGCCTCATTTGCAGCATAGTCCAAATCACATTCTGGGTCTTGATTAAAGATATTTATCGTTGGCGGGGCCACTTGGTCCTTTATTGCCAGAGCTGTGAAAACAGCCTCAATTCCTCCAGCTGCACCCAATAGATGACCTGTCATTGATTTTGTAGAACTCATGACAATTTTATAAGCGTGCTTTCCGAGAGCCAACTTTGCAGCATCTGTTTCAGCCATATCACCTGCAGGAGTTGAGGTTCCGTGGGCGTTGATATAGTTAATTTTTTCTGGGTTTATGGATGCATTTTTAAGGGCATTGGTCATGCATCTTGCAGCACCTTCTCCGCCCTTTGAAGGTAGAGTCATATGATAAGCATCACCACTCATACCATAGCCAGAGACTTCTGCGTAAATCTTAGCGCCACGTTTTTTTGCGTGCTCAAATTCTTCAAGAACTACAACTCCAGCACCGTCACCTAGGACAAAGCCATCACGATCAACATCCCATGGTCGTGAAGCCGTTGTTGGGTCGTCATTGCGAGTTGAGAGTGCTCTT
>CAWVVS010000110.1:0-4234 GCA_963933655.1 uncultured Candidatus Thioglobus sp.
AACTTCAGCTGCTGGAATATAGCGCGGCGCCATGACAATCAAAGAAAAGGATATTGACAAAATAAAACCCGAAGCAATAATGTAGATCATAGCGTCATTTGTTAGGGTTAAAGAGTCTGCAAAAACAAGGGCGATTGATGCTGCTACTAGACCGCCCACAATGTTTGTTGGAATCATATCAAGATTTTTGTATTTTCGAGTAAGGGTAAAAGTAACGCCCATCATAATCGAGGTGATCAACGCAAAAATATCACCTTTCAAACTTGAATCACCAAAGCTTTCACTCATAACAACATAAATACCAATAAAAACAATCATCATTGCCATAAAAGTCACAAAACTGACTTTTTCTTTAAGCATAATCCAAGCAATAATCGCAATCATAATAGGAGAGGTGCTAATAATGACAAGCGTATTGGAAATCGATGTGTACTCAATTGCAAATAAAAATGTACCGGCCGTTATTCCAGCAAAAAAACCTATCAACAGCCCGCCTTTTCCAATCTTTCGACAGACATTGATTGCTTGAGAGCCATGCATCATCCACACGATGATGCTAACACCAAGTGCATAAGAAAGTCCGCGCCAGTATAAAAGCGCCCAGCTATCAGAATCTGCCAGACGTATCAACACCGCATCCGGACTTAAAATAATGACGCCTAAAACAGTAATTAATATTCCCTTTAAATGCTGTGACATAATTGATTGAATTAAAGAATAAAGAAGAGTGTGATTGGCAATACAACTAAACTGCCTATATTACCCAACATAACAATGGATGCAACGGTTTTTGGTTCCTGTTGGTATTTTTCAGCCATCATATGATTAAGCACTGCTGGTGGTAATACACTGAACAAAATAATTTGCTGATACTGCAAACCTTCGATCTCAAATACACTAACCATCATTAGTGCAATAATGATGCCAGACAAAGGGCATAATACAGCGCCCAAAACACCCAGCTTCCAATCTCCAAAATTAATACCGATTAAGCGAACACCCAAAGTAAATAATAGTAAAGGAATGGCTGCTTGACCCAATAAGTCAAGTGTTTTGATGGCTGGAGACCACAGATCAAAGCCGATAAAATTAACCAGTAAGCCAGCTAAAGTGGCCAATAGTACTGGCGATTTAAGCGTCGACAGCACTCGAGAGCGTTGAGACAACAATGACGCACCTAAAGTGAAATGCAGGAGCATTTCAATTGCAAACAAAACAACCGCCGCACCAAGAGCAACTTCTCCAAAAGCCAGCACAGCAATTGGGAGACCAATATTACCGGTATTGTTAAACATCATCGGCGGCACAAATGTTTTGACATTAATACCCAGTATTTTAGAAACAAGCCAAGCAATGCATCCAGAGCCCAAAATGATAATGACCGCTGATATAGCTAAATTTTGAAAATTTTGAAGATGGAAAGACTCTTTCGATAAAACTGAAAACATCAGAGCTGGAAGGAAAATGCTCATATTGATATTGTTAGCAGAATCCATATTTGGTTGATATTTAGACGCGTAGAAGTAGCCCGCTAGGACAATTGCAACCACTGGGAAAATAATACCAAAAATCTGATAAATCATTGATAAATACAGATTAATAAAATGCTGATTTTATCTTAAGGTGTTTGATAATAAGTGGAGGGTTGCTATCATTCTGATAAAAAAAATCCCTCGACAGTGCGAGGGATTTTTCATTTTATTTGACTTCTAGTATCTTAGTTTGCACTATATAACACGTCGTTCTTCTCTGTCAGTACCCGCAACTTTGAAAAATGACGAAGGGCGAAGTAAGAACCAAAAACAATACCAGACCACATCATGTCACCAGCAATCGTGTTTTGAAAGAACGGAATTGCCGTTGTGTAACAAAGCAACAAACCTGCAAACGTTTTCTCATACATCGGTGAGAATGCCCAAACAGAAAAGTTTGTTGCAACAAAAAATACCGTCGAGCTTGCAAGCGCAGCGCCAGCGATTCTCATGACACCCATCTTTTTCTGCAAGAAACCCCTAAACACGATTGGAAACAACAAAGCCAGATAAACAACCACCATGGATTTTGAAGCAAACCAATCAGGAGAAAGGTAGCCAAAAGCAAAATAGTCAGTCAAAAGCATTGCTGCTACAACTGCAACAATAGACATGTATCTCTTTACAAAGATAAATCCTGCAAAAAGTGCGATAGCTGCCATTGGTGTAAAGTTGGGTGGATGGGGTAACAATCTGCCCGCAACACCTAAGGCAATCAATACTGCCAAAATAACTAAATAAGTAAAACTTGAGTTAAGTTTGTAATCCTGTGTACTCATAACAACTCCTTAATCGTTTAGATAAATAAATACTACTCTAGAATGCTGTAAGAATCAAGCTAATGATTGTGTCAGCATCAATAATAACGTCTTGAGCGCCAACCATTGACATTTTACCATTCACGTACAAAGCCCAATATGTATTGCCTACAGCCTTAACACCACCCAAAGAAACAATCATTGGACCCCAGTCGGTGTCTTTAATGCCCATGGTGACTACTTGGCTTAGCACCTCAATAGCATTTAAACCTGTAGTAATCTGTGTAACAGAATTTAAATTAATTTGGTCTTCAGCAACTATTTCTAATGTCAATTGAACAGTGTCTTGTGCTGCAAATGAAGTGGTCGAAGCTGTAATGGAAACAAAACCGATGAGTAAAAACGCGAATAAGCTTTTCATGGTTTTCATTCTTCCCCCACTATTAAATGAAATAAGTTAACGCAAACAACAATTTACTAATTTTGAAAATTTTATATTAATATTTCCACTATGCAACCTTTCAGGAATGATTTATTTGAATCCTTAGGATTGATTTTTTTGTTACTTAAAAATACAACAAATTAAAACGGAAACTTCTTACTGCCCAAGCCTGGCATGCCGCTGCCCATTTTTGAAACATCAGGCATACCACCCTCCCCTTGCATTTCGTTCATCTTCTCCATCATTTTTTTCATCTTTCCACCACCCATTTTTTTCATGCTTTTCTGCATTTTTTCAAATTGCTTTAACAGCTTGTTAACTTGCTGAACATTCGTGCCAGAACCATTGGCAATACGCTTCTTCCGCGAGCCTTTAATAAGATTAATATGTGTTCTTTCTTTGACAGTCATTGAATTAATTATTGCAATCATATATACGCTTTCGCTATCACCAATCACTTGATTTTTAACACTTTGAGGTAAATTACCCATGCCTGGCAACTTATCCATTAAGGCGCCCATACCACCCATTTGTTGCATCTGAAGAAGTTGATCACGCATGTCGTCAAGGTCGAAGCGTCCTTTAACCATTTTTTGAGCGCTTTTCATTGCCTTCTTCTGATCGACTTTGCGAGAAATCTCTTCAACTAGAGAAAGTACATCACCCATTCCGAGCAATCGTGAAACAATTCGATCAGGGTGGAAAGGCTCTAAAGCATCTGTTTTTTCACCCACACCTAAAAACTTAATAGGCTTACCAGTAATATGCTTGACGGAGAGAGCTGCACCGCCGCGTGCATCACCATCGGTCTTTGTAAGGATAACACCCGTCAAAGGTAGTGCATCGGCAAAGGCTTTTGCTGTGTGAGCGGCATCTTGACCGGTCATTGAATCAACAACAAACAGAGTTTCAATTGGATTAACTTTTTGTTGTAGAATTTGGATTTCGGCCATCATTTGCTCATCAATATGCAAACGACCTGCAGTATCAACCAACAGCACATCGTGGAATTTTCTTTGCGCGTGTTTTTTTGCCTCAGCAACAATTTTTTCTGGTTTATCGCTAATACTGGATGGGAAAAAATCTACCTCAACTTGCTCGGCAAGAATCTTGAGTTGCTCAATCGCAGCAGGTCGATAGACATCCGCACTAACCACCAATACTTTTTTCTTTTCTCGCTCTTTTAAAAAACGCGCTAATTTGGCAATCGAGGTTGTTTTACCCGCACCTTGTAACCCAGCAACCATCACCACTGCAGGTGCTTGAGTCGCTAAGTCAAGAGATTCGTTCTCACCACCAATAATTTGCGTAAGTTCAGTTTCAACCAACTTAATAAAAGCCTGGGATGGCGTTAAACCCTCGCGTACCTTTAAACCAAGCGCTTTTATTTGAATTTGATCAATAAAGGTTTTGACAACCTCAAGGGCAACATCGGCCTCTAATAACGAGCGTCTAACTTCACGAATTGCTTCTTTGATATTGGCTTCAGAAAGCTTATTTTT
>CAWVVS010000111.1:0-4232 GCA_963933655.1 uncultured Candidatus Thioglobus sp.
GAATTGAAACTAAATGCTACTAGCTAGTGAGTCCAAATTTCGTTTGATGTGTGAGTCAGAACATGTACTTTAGCGTTACGCCAATCTAGCCACTCTCCATCCATCCAAATGAAGCCATCTCTATCTTCCATTGTACTCATAAAATAACCTCGAGTGATAATCGCGCCATTAAGTTGTTATGACTAGCTTTTGCTTTCTCTATATTGACCGTCTTAACGGGACCATAGCCTTTAATCGCAAGTGGTAAAGATAATAATTCTACACATAACTCATGATTATCCGCTGTAAGCCTCTGGATGACGAAATCCACATCGGCTTCATAGCTCTTAATTAATGCTCGCTCTGCTCGACGATCATGGTGGTAACCAAATATATCAAATACTGTACCACGCAAGTATTTTAGACGCGCCAATAATAACAGCGAAGTCAGCATCCAAGGCCCGAATGTTCTTTTTTTGGGGCGTCCTGTCGCAAAATCAGTACCAGATAAGATTGGCGGCGCCATATGAAACTTTATCTTATAGTTGCCAGAGAATTGTGCTTTAAGTTCCTTGATAAAGTCACCATTACTATAAAGTCTCGCAACTTCATATTCGTCTTTATAGGCCAAAATCTTGTGATAACTTTGGGCAACCACTTTACTCAAACCTGTCGCCCCACCCATCGTTTCATTTTCGACCTTAATAACACGATCAAGCAAATTCTTATAGCGCTCTGCGTATGCCCGATTTTGGTAATCTTCTAGGTAGGCAGCACGCTTTGCTATTATCTGATCAAGCTCAACGGCACTTTCATCCGTCAAATGTGCGTCATCACCACTAATTGAACGTAGCAACTCTGCAAGTTTTTTAGGATTGTGCACCGCCAAGCGACCATAAGCAAAAGCCTGCAAGTTCATCTCAATCGCAACGCCATTCAAGGTAATTGCGCGCTCAATCGCCTCATGGCCAACTGGTATTAAACCTTTTTGCCAAGCAAAACCAAGCATCAACACGTTGGTAGCAATCTCATCGCCAAGCAAAGTCATAGCAAGCGATGTAGCAGAAACGAAATGTTGTGAATCGACTTGGGTTGCTTGCATCAGCGTGCTTCTCACCTGCTCGTCATTAAGGTTAATATCGTTATTAATGACGAAATCGGCAACGGGTGTATTTTCTGTGTTAATAACGGCCCTGGTTCGATCTACATTGAGTGTCTCGTAAGACGTCTTACCCACAGCTGAAACCATGTCACAGGCCAGCAACAAATCAGCGCCACCGGCGATAATATGCCCCGTGCGTAAATCATCGTGCACCGGACTAATGCGTACATGACTGAGAACTTCGCCGCCTTTTTGCGCAAGTCCTGCAGCATCAAGATTGCGACAGAACTTTCCCTCCATGTGTGCAGCTATACCCAACAAAGCGCCAATCGTTGTTACACCCGTACCGCCAATTCCTGTGACCATGATATTGTAGGCTCTATCGATTTTCATAACTTTCGGCTTCGGAATGTTGGCAAACACATCATCAAAGCTATTGCCTGCTTTGGTTTTGCGAAGCTCGCCACCCTCAATTGTTACAAAAGATGGGCAAAAACCTTTTAAGCAACTAAAGTCTTTATTGCACGCCGATTGGTTAATCTTGCGCTTACGGCCGTATTCAGTTTCGACTGGCTGTACAGCAACACAATTGGACTGATCAGAACAATCACCACAACCCTCACATACCGCCTGATTAATCATCACCCGCTTCGCGGGGTCAGGAAATTCGCCGCGTTTACGGCGACGGCGCTTTTCTGCTGCACAAGTCTGATCGTAAATAATAACCGTCGTGCCTTTTGTATCTTGACACTGCTTAGCGACCTTATCAAGGTAATCACGGCTCAATATTTCAACCTCGCTCGGAATGAGACTGCGATCTTTGTAATTCTCCAGATTTTCAGTGAGTATCCACACCTTGGTGACGCCTTCCGAAACTACTTGTTGGGCCACACGATAAACTGGCAGATCACCATCCACAGTCTGGCCACCGGTCATTGCCACGGCATCATTGTAGAGAATTTTATAGGTGATATCAATTTTGGACGCTACCGCTGCGCGGATCGCAAGCGAACCCGAGTGGAAATAAGTACCGTCGCCCAAATTGGTAAAAATGTGCTTTTGCTTTGTGAAGGCAGATGAGCCAATCCATGGTATGCCTTCGCCACCCATATGTGTCGGCAAAGCCGAATTACGATCCATCCATTGCACCATGAAATGACAGCCAATACCGGCCATGGCAAAACTATTCTTAGGCACTTTGGTGGATGTATTATGCGGACAGCCTGCACAATAAAATGGTCTGCGCAGCATCGGTGGAACATAGCTGGCCATTGCCGTTTCTCTACCTTCAAAGAACTGTAAACACGCCTCAACCTGTTCATTGTGATAAAAGTGTCCAAGACGTTTTGCAATTACGTGCGCAACCAACCCTACAGACTGATCATTTTCCAGTGGCAATAATATCTCACTATTTTCATCGTATTTACCAACAACAACAGGCCGCGCCTCTGAAGGCCAGTTAAAGATTTGTTGCTTGAGTTGATACTCGATCATCTCGCGCTTTTCTTCAACAATCAAAATCTCTTCCAGGCCTTGGACAAAGTTTTGCACACCTTGTGGCTCCAATGGCCACACCATGCCAACTTTATAAACCCGCAAGCCTATTTTCGCAGCAACTTCCTCAGTAACTCCAAGCTCAACCAGTGCTTGCATAACATCACCATACGATTTACCCGAGGTAATAATACCAAAGCGCGGATTAGGGCTTTCCATTACGATTTTATCAATTTTGTTCTTGCGACAAAATGCGTGACAAGCAAAGGCCTTATAGTTTTGCAGTCTATCATCTATTTCACGTGGAACATCATTAAGGCGTATGTGAACACCGCCTTCAGGCATGCTAAATTCGTCTGCATTCGGGTGTAGAATTTCTTGCTTTTCTATGGATAGGTCCACGGTGCCTGTTGTCTCTACAGTCTCGCTCGTTACTTTAAGCGCAGTCCAGCATCCTGCGTAGCGTGACATCTCGATACCGAGCAATCCGTACTCCACAAACTCGTTAATACAGGATGGATACAAGACTGGAATAATCATCGATGCGAGAACATGGTCACTCTGACATGACAATGTCGAAGATTTACAGCCATGGTCGTCGCCAACAATCGCAAGCACGCCGCCATATGGCGCTGTACCGTGAGCACTTGCATGGCGCAACGCATCAATCGAACGATCAACGCCGGGCGCTTTTCCATACCAGATGCCAAACACACCGTCATAATCAGAGCCACCAGGCATCAAATTAACCTGTTGTGTACCCCAGATCGAAGTTGCCGCTAAGTCCTCATTCAGGCCAGGATGAAATTTAATATTCAATTCTTTCAGATATTTATTGGCGCGCATCAATTCGGCATCATAACCACCAAGAGGTGAGCCTCGATAACCGGAAACAAACCCCGCTGTTTTGAGGCCAGCTGCCTTATCTCTGCGACGCTGAACAATCGGAATTCTAGTTAAAGCCTGCAGCCCCGACATGAAAGCAACTCCTTGCTCTAGCTCATACTTATCGCTAAGTGATATGTTCTTATGTTGCAAAGGTTTGGGTTGCTGTGTCATTTTGTTTCCTCAAATAGCTCTCGGCCGATTAGCATTCTGCGTATTTCAGATGTGCCTGCGCCTATTTCGTAAAGTTTGGCATCTCTCAAAAGACGACCAGTAGGGAATTCATTGGTATATCCGTTCCCGCCTAAAGTTTGAATCGCCTGTAAAGCCATTTGAGTTGCCGCTTCGGCACTCGTTAAAATACACCCTGCTGCATCCTTTCGTGCTGTTTCACCCCGATCACAAGCCTGCGCCACCGCATAAACATAAGCGCGCTGCGCGGAAAGTGTGGTGTACATATCTGCAACCTTGCCTTGAATCAATTCGAAATGACCAATGGCTTGGCCGAACTGTTCGCGCTCATGAATGTAAGGCACAACAATATCCATGCAAGCCTGCATAATACCAAGCGGCCCACCGGACAATACCAAGCGCTCATAGTCGAGACCACTCATCAGTACCCTAACACCTGTGCCTTCTTGCCCCAGTATATTTTCTGCTGGCACTTCACAATTCTCAAACACCAGCTCACAAGTATTGGAGCCACGCATGCCGAGTTTATCTAGCTTCTGCGCAGTTGAAAAACCCGCCATCGTTTTCTCAATAATAAAAG
>CAWVVS010000112.1:0-4170 GCA_963933655.1 uncultured Candidatus Thioglobus sp.
AGAGGAAATAATGAAAAAGTTGATTGTTTTGGTTTTTGTAGCTTTTTATCTGTCTGGGTGCGTGTTGACCAAGCTGATCACTGTGCCAATGCGCGTAACGGGCTCAGTCATTTCAGTGGTGCCTCTTGTTGGCGCCCCTGTAGATACCTTTTTGGACAGTGGTGCCGATATTATCGACACCATTCCGATTTAGGTTTAACTGGCTTGTTTAAGTCTGTCTTGTGCTTCTAAAACTTCTTTAAGCGCTTTTGGCATCACTTTCACAAAGTGTAACAGTTCGGCGTTCCAGTTATCCAAGATGTGTTTTGCAATTGCTGATCCGGTATAGTTTAGATGGCTGGTAAGCAATTCAAATAGTTCCTTTTGTGATTCATCATCCATAAAGTCAAAATCAATCATCGCAGGGTTTGAGCGACTTTGAAGTGTTGATTTTTTATCGTAAACATAAGCGATGCCACCACTCATGCCTGCGCCAAAATTACGACCCACTTCACCCAAGATAACAGCTCGCCCGCCCGTCATGTATTCACAACCGTGATCACCAATACCTTCTACCACTGCAACAACGCCTGAATTACGAACACAGAAACGCTCAGCTACGCGACCTGATAAGTACATCTCGCCACCCGTTGCACCGTAGCCACAAACGTTGCCAGCGATAATCTCATTTTGAGCAACAAAGGTCGAATTTTTTGGTGGGTAAACGATTACGCGCCCACCTGAAAGCCCTTTGCCAACGTAGTCGTTCGCATCACCTTCGACTTCAAGAGTGATACCTTGGGCCAGAAATGCCCCAAAAGATTGCCCTGCAGAGCCTGTAAAGTTCACATGAATTGAATCTGTTGGTAGAGTGTTACCGCCAAGTGTTTTCACCACGTGAGAAGAGAGCATGGCACCAACCGTACGATCCGTATTGGTAATAACAGACTCAATTTTTGATTTGCCACCAGTTTCAATCGAGTTTCGAGACTGCTCTATCAGCCCATTATCCAATTGCTGTTCCAATTGGTGGTCTTGGTAGATGCTTTGGTAAGTGCCTGTATCGACATTCGGTTTTTCAGCGGGCATCAGCAGTGCGCTGAGATCGATAAAGTCTTTTTTCCAATGATGAATGGCTTTATCCGTTTCAAGCATATCAGCTCGGCCAACCATTTCATTGATGGTTTTAAAGCCAAGCTCTGCCATGATTAAGCGTAAATCTTCAGCAACCATAAATAGATAGTTAACAACGTGCTCTGGCTTGCCGGTGAATTTTTTACGTAATTCTTTGTCTTGTGTGGCAATCCCAACTGGACAAGTGTTGAGGTGACATTTACGCATCATGATACAACCCAAAGTCACCAACGGCGCTGTTGCGAAGCCAAATTCCTCCGCACCTAGTAGGGCAGCAATGGCAACGTCACGGCCTGTTTTTAGTTGACCGTCAGTTTGAATAATAACGCGCGAGCGTAGCTCATTCATCACTAATGTTTGGTGCGTCTCCGCAACACCTAATTCCCATGGTAAGCCTGCATGCTTGATGGATGTCAGTGGCGAAGCACCCGTTCCACCATCATGGCCTGCAATCACGATATGATCAGATTTGGCTTTAGTAACGCCAGCAGCAACTGTGCCAACACCTACTTCAGAAACTAATTTAACGCTGATTCGCGCCTCTGGGTTGGAGCGTTTAAGGTCAAAAATCAGTTGTGCCAGGTCTTCAATTGAATAAATGTCGTGATGTGGCGGTGGGCTAATTAAACCGACACCTGCAGTTGAGTAACGTATTTTGGCAATACCTTCGTCAACTTTTCTGCCAGGTAGCTCTCCACCTTCGCCAGGCTTGGCACCTTGTGAGACTTTAATTTGTAATTCGTCAGCATTATTAAGATAATCAATGGTGACACCAAATCGAGCTGATGCCACTTGCTTGATAGCCGATCGACGTGAATCGCCATTAGAATCAGGGATCCATCGGGCAGGATCTTCACCGCCTTCGCCGGTATTGGATTTACCACCCATCCGGTTCATAGCGATGGCCAACGATTCGTGTGATTCGGCAGAAATAGAGCCAAAACTCATTGCCCCTGTTACAAAGCGTTTAACAATTTCTTTTGCTTCTTCTACTTCATCAACAGCAATAGGATTGCCTGTTTTGAATGACATTAGTCCGCGTAAAGTACAGTTTCGAGTGCCTTCATTGTTTGATTTTTCGGCAAAATCCCAGTAAGCACTTTGATCGTTATTACGTGCAGCTTTTTGCAGAGTAGCAATCGTTTGTGGCTCCCACATGTGTTTTTCACCACCACTACGCCAATGGTATTGACCTAGATTATCAAGCGTATTGGTATGGTAAGCTTCTTTGTGGAGTTTTTCAGATTCTTCTTGTAACGTTTTGAAGTTAACACCACTGATGCGACTGGCGGTTTCAAAGAAGCACTTATCCATTACTTCAGGTGCTAAGCCGACTGCTTCAAAAATTTGAGCCCCTTTGTAGGATGCTAAGGTTGAAATACCCATTTTAGCCATCACTTTCAGTATGCCTTTTGCAACACCTTTGCGATAAGCCGCGACAATGGACTTGTCATCTTCAAAATCAATTAAATTGTCACGTCGTGCCTGCCATAGTGCCTCAAAAGCCAAATATGGATTGACTGCGTCGACACCATAACCTGCTAGCAAACAGAAATGATGCACTTCTCTTGCTTCACCTGTTTCTAAAATAATGCCAACTTGTGTTCTCTCAAACTTGGCAATAAGGTGTCTATGTAAGGCAGATGAGGCTAATAGTGCACTAATAACACCACGATTTTCGCTGATAGCTCTATCGGATAAAACAATCAGGCTATGTCCATCTTTAATCGCTTGCGAGCCTTGCTGACAAATCTCATCGAGCATATCGCTTAAGTTATGATTGTTATTAATATCGTAAGTAATATCAATGGTTTTTGCCGTCCAACCTCGATGATTACAATGCTTCAATGCGGCTGCTTCTTCATTGGTCAGGATTGGATGCTCAATGACCAAGCGATGGGCATTTTCTGGCTTGTTGTGTAGTAGGTTGCCTTCTGGTCCAATCGAACAGCTCAGCGACATCACCACTTCTTCACGAATCGAGTCAATGGCTGGATTGGTTACTTGAGCAAATAATTGTTTAAAGTAATCGTAAATAATTCGAGATTGATCAGATAGACACGCAAGAGCTGAGTCGTTACCCATTGAACCAACAGGGTCTCTAAGTTCATTTACAAGGGGTATCAGCATAAATTGTAGTGTTTCAGCGCTATAGCCAAATGCTTTTAAGCGGTGGACAATCGAGTCGGGATCAAAGCCATGTGCTTCCGTGTCACAACCTAGGTGTGATAAATGTATTTGCTGGTCATTGAGCCAGTTTCGATATGGATTTTTGGAAGCAAAACTTGTTTTAATGGCTTCATCGTCAATCAGCTCACCTTTGTCAAAATCCACTAAGAACATTTTTCCTGGGCGTAATCTGCCTTTTTCCTTTACGTTGTCTGTCGCAACATCAACCACACCAACTTCACTTGCCATAATAACGCGATGATCGTGTGTAAGGTAGTACCGTGATGGGCGTAAGCCATTTCGATCCAGTATGGCGCCGATATAGCGACCGTCAGTAAATGCAACAGAAGCTGGGCCATCCCATGGCTCCATGACGTTTGAGAAATATTCGTAAAAAGCTTTCTTCTCATCGCTCATTTCATTGTCGTTTTGCCACGCTTCCGGCACCATCATAAGAACCGCTTCTTGTAGGGATCTGCCATTCATCAATAAGAATTCAAGAACGTTGTCAAAACTGCCTGAATCGGAAACTTCAGTCTCAATGACGGGTAAAGCTTTGCTGAGGTTGTCTCCCAAGGTTTCGCTTTTTAGCACACCTTCACGAGCCCTCATCCAGTTGAAATTACCTTGACGCGTGTTAATCTCACCATTGTGAGACATAAAGCGGCATGGTTGTGCGCGATCCCATGAAGGGAATGTGTTGGTTGAAAAGCGTGAATGCACCATTGCCAAATAAGTGGCGTATTCAGAGTTAGCCAAATCGGTGTAAAAATCTAGAACTTGTGAGCCCATTAACATGCCTTTGTAAATAATGACTCGGGTTGAAAGGCTGCAAACGTAAAACAACAATGCTTGCGATAGGGATTCGTCCGTGCGAATTGTATTTGA
>CAWVVS010000113.1:0-4143 GCA_963933655.1 uncultured Candidatus Thioglobus sp.
GAACCTGCTTCATGTGTTTTTGCAAAGGGCTTATTGGCGACTTTCCAAATAAACCCGAAATATCGTTTCTAGCCATTAATATCAGCTCCAGAATTAATCAGTATTAGTTCGACATTTTAATGCCTGACAAATGATTTGCAACAGAAAAAACAAAAAAAACTAAGTTAATATACTGCGCACATAAGGTAACAACCTTGCCTTGATTTGATTAAAGCAAAGCTCAAATGCTTGATAATCCCCGCCGTCAGGATCTTCAAAGCCAAGATGGGTAAGTTCTGTGCTGCTGGGAAAAATTGGACAAGTTTGGCTAGCATGATCACAGACTGTCACTACTAAGTCAAAGTCTATATGAACAAGCGTTTCCAATTTTTTAGAGTGATATTCATCACGCCAAATATCGTGGATCTTTAGTATTTTTTTAGCACTAGGATGAACGCCGCCACTTACAGAAACACCACTAGAGAATGCTTGAATGGATTCACCCAATTTGTCATTTATCAACGCTTCGGCGATGATGGATCGACAGCTGTTACCTGTGCAAAGAATCAGCACTTTTTTCATTCAGCGCTCTTTTTTTTCTCTGAATGAATTAGTTTAACAAAAACCAGAGCCGCAAATAAAGCGCCCAATATCGTCGCGACAACGTAGAGCCACAAATGCTCATAATGACCGCTGACCAGTGCGGGACCAATACTACGCGCTGGATTCATACTTGCGCCAGTAATTGGACCGGCAAACATCGCCTCCAAGCCAACAGTAAAACCAATTGCAAGTCCAGCAAAATCCTTTGTAGCTTTTCCGTGAACAGCTGAGGCGCTAATCACCAGCATTAATATAAACGCAAGCAAAAACTCAAATCCAAACGATTGTGCTATTGAGCCACGTGGCAATGTTGCACCCAAATAGCTCACCTCAGACAACTGACTAAAGTCTTCTTGCAATAAATAATACAGCGCTGTGCTAGCAACAATTCCTCCCAGTATTTGAGCACCAATATAGGGCAGCAATCGTTTACGGTCGAATTCACCCATCGCATAAAAAGCAATGGTCACCGCAGGGTTGAAGTGGGCGCCAGAAACATGGGCAAAGCTATAAATCAATGCAACGATGACAAAACCAAAAGTCAACGCAATACCTACATGACCTAGTGCACCAGTAATATCATTCACCATCACCGCACCTGAACCTGCAAAAACCAGAATAAAAGTGCCTATAAATTCAGCTGTCAATTTATTACGCATTTAGCCTCATGTTAAATTTAAGGAGTAACATTTCCTCTTTATCTGAAATTTTACCTTAGGTCTTTGATTGGATGACTTCACATAAACCATTTTGATTTGATTGTGGTTTGTACTTAGGTCTCGATTATAATCCCCTTCAAAAAGAACCAAAATTATTTATGTCAACAATAAATGCGATTATTTTGGCTGCCGGCGAAGGCAGTAGAATAAAATCGAACACACCTAAAGTTCTACAAATACTTTCGGATAAAACCCTGTTGCAACATGTTATCGATGCAACAACACCACTAGAAGCCAAATTAAACGTTGTAATTGGTCATAAAGGTGATTTAGTTATCAAAGCTATTAATAATCAGAGCATTAATTGGGTCACACAAAAAGAACAGTTGGGCACAGGTCATGCCGTACAACAAGTAATGCCAGATATTGGTGACGATTCTATGTGCCTTGTGCTCTATGGTGATGTGCCACTGATTCAGAGCACTACTTTAAGTGCCTTAATCGCAGCAGCAAAAGATTCAGGTTTTGCATTGTTGAGCGCAGTACTAGCAAACCCTCATGGCTATGGCCGCATTAAAAGAAATAAAAGAGAAGAAATTGTCGCCATTATCGAACAAAAAGATGCCAGCGAAAATGAATTATTAATTAATGAAATTAACACAGGAATTATGGCTGTAAAAAGTTCTCTTTTGCGAAATTATCTCGACGATCTCACACCTAACAATAGCCAGGGTGAATTTTATTTAACCGATATTGTTAAAATAGCGAGTGCGAATAATGTTAATATTTCATCTTGTATATGCGATAACGTGGCGGACGTGATGGGTGTAAATGATAAAGTCCAACTGGCAGAACTAGAGCGAGTTGTACAGAAAAAACAAGCGGATGAATTTATGGCTAGCGGCCTTGGCATTAAAGACCCTAATCGTTTTGATTGTCGCGGTACACTTAGTTTTGGTAAAGATTGCATTGTGGATGTTAATGTTGTTTTCGAAGGCGAAAATGAATTAGGCGATAATGTTTTAATTGCACCAAATTGTATTATAAAAAACGCTAAAATCGGCGATAATTCACAAATTAAAGCAAACTCAATGATTGAAGATTCGACCGTTGGAAATAACACAACCATCGGCCCTTTTGCTCGCCTTCGCCCGCAAAGTCATATTGGTAATCATGCCAAAATTGGTAATTTTGTAGAAGTGAAAAAATCAACAATTGGTCATACTTCCAAGGTGTCCCATCTTAGCTATGTAGGTGATAGCACGTTTGGTGAGGGCGTTAATGTCGGTGCTGGCGTTATCACTTGTAATTATGATGGTGCAAATAAACACCAAACAGTCGTCAAAGATGGTGCTTTTATTGGCTCTGATGCTCAATTAATCGCACCTGTAACTATTGGTAAAAATGCAACCATTGGGGCAGGTTCGACAATTACCAAAGACGTACCAGATGAATCGCTCTCTCTTAGTCGAAATAAGCAAACCACTCTAAATAACTGGAAGCGCCCCTCTTAGAAATAAAACACTCTATTGATGACTGATACCCTCTTTCATTGACTCGATACTGGTCATGCTGATTTGTAATTATTATCCAATTCAAACTTCTATAGTTTAATCCAGCAGTATTATTTACCACAGCAGAAAATGCATAATTACAACCAATTCTTATCTTAACTTTCATTTTTCAAATATTATTAAAGTAATCGTTGATCAAATATTGAACTATGATACAATTAATTTGAACTCATTAACAATGACATAAGCGTATTGGTTAATGAACATTTCGGTTTTAAAATGTTCGACTGACATCACTGTCTGTTTTGTAGCGTTTATAAACTAATTTATCCATCAAGGAGGTTTTTATGAAAAACGAGAACGAAAACAAAGAAAAATTACTGACTGGAAAAATCACTCGTCGAGAATTTGCGAGAAAATCGATAGCAGTCGGCGTGGCCAGCACAGCAGCTGGGTCATTACTAACTATGTCGGGAAGCGCCCTAGCCGCAACACCTCATCGTGGCGGACGTCTACGCGCTGGTATTGCTCACGGATCTACCACAGATATGCTGGATCCTGCAAGCTATGAGAATGGCTTTATGAGCAAGCTTAATTATGCCATTCAGAACCATCTGGGCGAAGTAGATTCAACGGGTACTATGGTGCCAGAACTAGCGGAAAGCTGGGAAGCTAGTAATGGTGCAAAAACATGGACTGTCAATTTACGCCAAGGAGTGGAATTTCACAATGGCAAGACAATGGATTCTGACGACGTCATTGCCTCTTTTCAGCACCATATGGGTGAAACCAAGTCACCTGCAAAGTCGCTTTTGGAGCAAGTCACCAGTATGAGCAAGGATGGCAAAAATCGAGTGATTTTTGAATTATCCGGTGGTAACGCAGACTTTATGTTTGTTGCTTCCGATTATCATATCGCTATTAAACCTTCCAAAGACGGTAAAATTGAGCCCAACGATGGCATCGGCACGGGACCTTATGTGCTACAAGAGTTTGAACCGGGAGTGCGCTTTCTAGGTAAACGCAACCCTAATTACTTTAAATCGGACAGAGCTTGGTTTGACGAGTTCGAAATGCTTTCAATCGTTGACCCGACAGCTCGCACAAACGCATTAGCCACTGGTGAAGTGGATACCATTGACCGAGTGGATTTAAAAACTGCTCACTTGCTTGCCCGTAAGAGTGGCGTCAATGTGGAAGAAACCACTGGCACCAAACACTACACTTTTCCGATGCGGACCGACACAGCACCATTTAACGATAACAATGTTCGTCTTGCACTCAAGTACGCACTCAAGCGTGAGGAACTGGTAGAGAAAGTGTTGTACGGACATGGCACAATTGGTAACGATCATCCAATTGCTCCAATCAATCAGTTTCATGCAGCT
>CAWVVS010000114.1:0-4121 GCA_963933655.1 uncultured Candidatus Thioglobus sp.
TACACGGGTCAGCTGGGCGATGTGATGAAGGAGTCAATTCAGGCGGCGATGTCGGTGACACGAACGCGCGCAGCCGAGCTCAATATTGCCGCTGATTTTCACGAAAAACTTGATATTCATATCCATGTTCCCGATGGTGCAACGCCAAAAGATGGGCCGAGTGCGGGTGCTGCGATGTGCACAGCTTTGGTGTCTGTTTTAACCGGTAGAAAGGTTAAGGCCAACGTGGCGATGACGGGTGAAATAACTTTAAGAGGCGAGGTTACACCGATTGGTGGGCTGAAGGAAAAACTGTTGGCTGCTCTTCGTGGCGGCATTAAAACAGTGATCATTCCAGATGATAATGAAAGAGAGCTTTCCGAAGTGCCTGACAAAATTAAGGGCAATCTTGAGATCATCCGTGTCAAATGGATTGATCAAGTGCTAGACATAGCGCTTGAAAAAGAGAAAAGTTAGTTATTCTGGTGTTAACTTGGTGAGTTTGGCGTAGTAAAAGCCGTCAAACTCACGACACGGCAGTTGTTGTTTGCCAATCTCTCCTATGCCCCAATCAAGCTCAATCGACTCATGTTTGGCGTCTTTTGTCAGTGCAAGAAAACCCGTTATCTGTTTCTCATTCTCATTTTTTAGCACCGAACAGGTGGCGTAGAGTAGGACACCTCCAGGCTTCAAACACCCCCAAAGATTATTTAGAATCGATGCTTGAATGTCACGTAGTCGAGTAATGTCTCGGGGTTTTCTAAGTAGCTTAATGTCGGGATGTCTGCGAATAACGCCAGTCGCCGAGCAGGGCGCGTCCAGTAGAATTTTGTCAAACAGTTGTCCATCCCACCATTCCTTGCTATTCGCATCACCTTGTTTGACTGTGATGTTTGTTAATTGAGAACGCTTGATGTTTTCATTAACCCGTGCCAGTCGATTTTGATCACTATCAATCGCCAGTATCCGTGCATCCGTGCACAGCTCTGCTAAATGGGTCGTTTTACCTCCAGGAGCGCAACACGCATCCAGAATGAATTCGCCACTCTTTGGGTTTAGTATGTGCGCTGCCAGTTGTGCAGAGGCGTCTTGCACATAGCAAGAGCCTTCGGAAAAACCGGGCAATTGAGACACATTAACAGCCTCTTTTAAGATCAGCGCTTGTTGGGCAATAAGGCATAAATCGCTTTCAATACCAACGTTTTGTAATTGTTTTTGATAGTCTTCACGCTTTATCAATGGATTCACACGAAGCGTCATTGGCGCTTGTTTGTTGTTCTCTCTTAAGATGTTTTGATATTGATCTGGGTAATCTTGTTTGAGTTTTGTGTTTAGCCAAGAAGGGTGGGAAAAGTGCTCTTCCTCCAATATTTTTTCGCTCTCTCTATCGATACCTCTTAAGATGGCATTAATAAAGCCTTTTGCCCAGCTCTTGTCAATTTTATCAGCAACTGCTACTGTTTCATTAATAGCTGCATGCGTTGGTGTGTTTGAATGCAAAAGTTGGTAAGCCCCCAAAAGAAGCAGACAATGCAAGTCTAAGTTTTTCTTTTCTAGGGGTTTATGAATGCGTGGTGTGACAATATCATTAAGATGATGATAAAACCTCAGAGTGCCAAAAATAAGCGATTTGGCAAAAGGTAATTCTGGAGCATCTAACCCAAAATCAACCTCAGAGAGGGATTGCTTGTTCAGGACGACCGAGCAAATCGCTTGAAGTGCAATAACTCTGGCATTTACTTTACCTCGAGACTCATTGTGCAAGTGATTTCTTTATGCTTTGCAGAAGTTTATCAGCATCTTGATAGCCTGGGTGGTTGCTACCATTTTCAAAAAAGATGGATGGCGTGGAGTTGACTCCCAACTTTTCAGAAAGTGCTATTTGTTCAGCCACTGGGTTATTGCAATCTTCATTATCCGGGACAATACCTTTTGTTTTATAGTTGTGGATTGCTTGTTTTCGATCTTTAGCGCACCATATTCTTTCCATGGTGTATTGGGCTTGTGGGTGGAGTTGCGCAAGCGGCGATGATAAATATTTGACGGTAATTCCTAAGTCATTCATTTGTGCCATATTGTTGTGTAGTTTCTTACAGTACGGGCAATCAACATCGGTAAAAACATGAATGATGTGTTTTTCATTTTCTGCCTTAAAAACAATTTTATCTTCCTCAGGAATCCTAGCAATTATTTGTTTTTTTAACGTGTTGATTCGTTCGTTAGAAATGCTCGTCATGTTGTCTAAATCGGTAATGCTGCCTTGCACTATATAGCGTCCGTTTTGTGAGATAAAAATGACATCAAATTTTGGCTCTTGTACTAACACTTCATAAAAGCCATCTAACTGGGAGTCATTGATGTGCTCAGCCGTTAAATTTGGAAAATATGGCGCCAATCGATCCAGCACATCGGCCTTGTCAGCCAACACGGAATTGGAAAGTAATACGAAAGCAATCAATAATGATTTATACATGGGGAAATAAGATGATTAAAGAACTAAATTATACCATTTTTTGGTAGAATACCGAGATTGTACTTTATGGAAAAATCATGGAATTTTCAGTAACGCACCAACCAATAGAGCACTACAATGGCGATTGCACAATTGCCTTTGTATACAAAGATCAAATACATCAAAATAATGACCTTCAGTCATTATTGCAATTAAATCAATTTGAAGCAAAAGTTGGCACAACTCTACTCCTCAATCGAGTTAATGGTTACAAAACTCAACGAGTCATCGTTGTTGGACTTGGCGAAGGTCCACTGAGTTCTAAAAATTATGTAAAAGCATTAAATAAACTGGCGCTTGCATTGGAAGTTGCCAAGGTAAAAAATGCCATTATTCCTGCCATTCAAATCCAAGATCGTGACGAAGCTTGGGTTCAGTTGACAAGCGCGCGCGTATTGCAAAATGCAAGTTACCAAGTCGATAAAGTGGATGCGAGCGATTCAACGGACGCAACACATCTTGAAGCGCTTAGTTTTTGCTCACAGAGCAGTGATGCAAGTGAAGTTAACAATGGCTTGGCCATTGCTAATGGTATGGCGTTGGCACGAAAATTGGGCGATTTACCAGCCAATATTTGCACCCCGAGTTATTTGGCTGAGACGGCAGAATCATTAGCCAAAACCTATAACCTTCAATGTGAAATTCTAGAAGATGAGGACATGGCGAAGTTAGGCATGAACTCCCTGCTCTCGGTTGGTAGAGGTTCTTCTGAGCCCAGCAAGTTGATAAGCCTAAGCTACCGAAATGCGGGTGATGCAAAACCTATTGTGTTGGTTGGTAAAGGTGTTACATTTGATAGTGGCGGTATTTCGCTAAAGCCGGGTGCGGGCATGGACGAAATGAAATACGATATGTGTGGCGCGGCCTCCGTTTTGGGCACAATGCGTGCTGTGGCCGAAATGGAGTTACCTATTAATTTAACTGTCGTTGTACCAACGGTTGAAAACATGCCGGCACATAATGCCACCAAACCGGGCGATGTTGTTAAAAGTATGTCGGGTCAAACCATTGAAATACTCAACACCGATGCCGAAGGGCGTTTGATTCTGTGTGATGCACTGACCTACTGCAAGAAATTTAACCCGAGTGTTGTGATTGACGTTGCAACGCTTACAGGCGCGGTGGTTATTGCCCTTGGTAAACACCATTCTGGGGTGATGGCAAACGATCAAGCATTAGCAGATGATTTAAAGTCGGCTGGTGACACAGCGCTAGATACCGTTTGGCAATTACCGCTTGATGATGAATACGACGAATTACTGAAATCAAACTTTGCTGATATGGCCAATATTGGCGGGCGAGAGGCCGGCTCAGTAATCGCCGCTTGTTTTCTCTCTCGCTTTACCAAAGATTACCGCTGGGCGCATTTAGACATCGCTGGCACTGCTTGGGTTAGTGGCTCGAAAAAAGGCGCTACAGGAAGGCCTGTGCCCCTCTTAACACAATATATTATCAATCAAACATAAGGAGTTTTATGTCAACTTTTAAGAACGTAGAAATCATCAAAGCAGCTAATATTTATTTTGATGGCAAAGTAACAAGCCGTGTGGTTAAGTTTGAGGACGGCACTCAGAAAACGCTGGGCATTATGATGCCGGGAGAGTTTGAGTTTGGTACCGATCAACACGAG
>CAWVVS010000115.1:0-4086 GCA_963933655.1 uncultured Candidatus Thioglobus sp.
CAACAAGATTCATAAACGACACCAGTGGTCTCAGAGTTAGTTATGCCAGTTGAGGTGGTTTTATCGATGCCCCCAAAGAGGTGTATGGCTTTTGTTACAGGGTATGCACCATAAAGCTTAAGTATCTTTTTAGTGCCATCGTTTTCAGTGGAAATTGAGACAAACTCTTTGGGGTTGAGTTTGTAGCTAAGAGTGTTATTTCGCTTAACAATTGTTGCCTTATCTGGATCAAACTGTATGGACGTGTTATAGATGAAATTGCCTATCGAAAGGTCAATTGAAGCAGCAATATCCGAATGTGTTTTGCGCGTTTCATAATCAGTTTTTGCCGTATCACTGACCACCTCATCATCTGCATAAAAGCTCTGAGCAATCTTGATATTTACTAGGCTTTTATTTGAATCTTTATCGCTTAAGTCAGATTCAAGGCTCAAAGTAATGTCATTGGCATTTGTAACCCTGTCGAAGCCAGTGTATCTTTCACCAGAGGTTAAATCAGCAAAGGTGATGATGTCATCATGTTTGTCAGTAGTGTCGAAAATTGGAATATTTCCTTGTACCTGTTTTGCCCGATAGTTGTAAGAAACTCTAGGAGTAAATTGATGAACAATATCCGAACTAAGCAATTGCGTTTGTCCAGTGAAAGGAAAGGCGAGACCGGCACCAAATCCTGCTGACGTACGCGTTATATTGTTGCTATTATCAAGTACATAGTTAGTCATTCCTACATCCGCTCGGGTTGTTACTTCGGGAAATATTAAGTTAAGAGTTTTCGAAACACTAAGTCCGCCATGAGTTCTCAGACCTGATTGGACACCTGAGGTGTCGTGAGTAAACTTGGTAGTCACTAAGTTTGTTTGAAGAGGGTAGTTGGAGTTTGGATTTATTGTTTTTGAAACAGAGGCTTCAAAATCTTTTGTATAGTCGGGCGTTCCAGCATTAATGATTTGTTCATTGTCACTAAGTAAGTGGGCATTTAAATATTGTTTAGGATTATCAAAAGACAATTTAATGTGAGAATTCAGTCTTTTTTCAGAAGTGTTACTATGCACAATATCTTTGAAATAATCCTTATCAGAGACTCGGTCGCTTAATATGCTCAAGTGAATTTTTTCATTAATATCAAGCTCCAAGGACGTATTAAAAAGCCAACGTTTAGTTAGCGAGATATGATCTTGAGATAGGTATTGCCCATCAATGATTAAAGTATTTTTATCAACGTCTTGGCTTTGTGACAAGAGCTGGCGATAAGTGCCTTCATAGATAGTACCACGATTAGACATTGTAGTAAGCGCAATGAGTAAGTCCCGATCAGGTGCCAGGTTAAAGTAATACGGCATTCTAAATCGAGTATGTCTGTCGTGGCCGGCTTCGGTGTATCTCTCAACTTCTGGTGTAAGAAAGCCTGTTCCTCGACCTTCGAGAACCCATTGATACAATGGGAGATAAAATACAGGGTAATCAAAAAACTTGATAACAGCATCATCTGCCAGTCCTCTATTGGACTCAAAGTCAAGTTCGATTGAGTCTGCCTGAATTAACCAGTCATTTTGATTGAGTGGGCAAAGACTGTATGTTGAGTTTTCAAAAACAACACGATTGGTTGTTTTAGAGACCATCTCGGCAGAACCATTTGCATTGGTGTCAATTTGTTGGTATCTAGCATTGCTGAGTTCAACCAATAAGTCATCATTTTGTTTCTTTGCAAATATTTGATTGCCAGTGATTAAGAATTGTTCATCTTGAAATTTTGCATTTCCTTTAGCCAGAGTCGATTGGTTGGATTTAGAAATGTTGATTTCATCTGCAGAAAGAAAATGAGAGTTTGATTTAACGGTTGCATTGCCAGTTAGTAGATAGTCATTATTTTGGGTTATTTCACTTTGATCTGCTTCAATTTCAAGTCCTGCAGTAGTGCTTGAAAATTTCTCTATGGGAAAAAGTGTTTGATATTCAGAACAGTTTAATCCTGAAATGTCAGCGTGAATGAAAGTGGTACTTAAGATTAATGTAGTGAAAATCAGGTGCCTTTTCATGCCAAGCCTTGATGTTGCAAATGGTAATATTTTAGCACTTAATAATATTACCTATTTAGCTTATAATCGGCACTTGTCGAGGTATTTAGTTAGGTAAAATATCTTCAGTTTTACAACCTGGAACTTCAATGGCCTGGAACGACAACAACAATCAAAACCCCTGGAACAATAATAACCAATCACCGCCTGAATTAGACGAAGTCATCAAAGACTTTAAAAATAAGTTTAGGGCAACATTTGGTGGTGGCTCTTCGAGTAATTCTTCTGGTACAACCAATTCTGGAAAATCCGCAAAAGGCAGTGCAAAGTATTTAATTGTTCTTGCAATTTTAGTATGGCTATTGTCGGGTATCTATATTGTTGATCCGGCTGAACGAGGTGTCGTCCTTCGTTTCGGTGCGTTTCAAGAGATCACTTCTCAGGGTCCTCATTGGCATCTTCCTTATCCAATCGAACAAGTCTACAAAGTGAATGTAGAGCAAGTTCGTGCGGCGGAAATTGGTTTTAGAAATATTCAAAATTCTAGTTATGGCGGCAACGTCAGCTCAGAGTCTTTAATGTTGACCAAAGATGAAAACATGGTTGATGTTAATTTGGCAGTGCAATACAAAATTGTCGACGCACAAGCCTATTTATTTAACGTTCTGCAGCCGGAATTAACATTGAGTCATGTTGTTCAAAGTGTAATTAGACAAGTTGTTGGTGACAACACGATGGACTTTGTACTAACCACTGGTCGTGAGCAAGTTGCTCAAGAGGTTAAGAGGGATGCACAAGCACTACTTAACGAATACAAAACAGGTTTGATTATTACTGCGGTCACGATGCAAGATGCTCAGCCACCGATTCAAGTGAAAGATGCTTTTGATGACGTTGTTAAGGCGCGCGAAGATCAGCAAAGATACATTAATGAAGCTAACGCCTATAAGAATGATATTTTGCCGAAAGCACGTGGTGCAAGCCAAAGAATAATGGCGGAAGCAGAGGCTTACCGTTCACAAGTAACATCCAAGTCGGAAGGTGAGTCTGATCGTTTCAAGCAAATTTTGGCGGAGTATCTAAAAGCGCCAGAAGTTACTAGAGAAAGACTCTACAGGGAGACATTAGAAGAAGTGCTTAGTACTACCAATAAAGTTGTTATTGATGGGAGTGCAAACTCCCTGATGTATTTACCTATTGACAAGTTGGTGAATTCATCTAGATCTGCAACTTCAGCTTCAGGACAATCAAACTACCAATCTCAGCCGTCTCAGTCTAGTAGTGGTAACAGTATATTACGCTCTAGGGAGGTAAGATAATGAAAAAAATTAACATTATATCGATTGTTCTTATTCCAATTCTTGCAATCCTCGTTAGCTCTGCGCTTTATACCGTCAATGAAACCCAAGTGGCGATTAAGCTTCGATTGGGTGAAGTTGTGTCAATTGAAGATGAGCCTGGTTTGAAATTTAAAACACCGTTTGTCAATAACGTGGTTTTCTTTGATCAGCGCATTCAAACTCTAGACTCTAGGGCAGAGGCGTTTTTGACGATTGAGAAGAAAAACGTTATTGTGGATTCATATGTTAAATGGCGTATTGTTGATGTGTGGAAGTTCTACATCTCGACAGGCGGTACCGTAGCATCGGCTAACTTAAGATTGGCACAAAACAACCAGGACGCCCTTAGAAGTGAATTCTCTAAGCGCACGATTAGAGAGGTTGTTTCTGATCAGCGTGATGCAATTATGACCACGGTAAAATCTAAATTGCAGGCGATTGCGGAAAGCGAATACGGTATCGAAGTTGTCGACGTTCGTATTAAGCGAATTGAGCTCTCTCCAGAAGTGCGAGATTCGGTTTATTTGAGAATGGAAACAGAGCGCAAGGGTTTGGCTAATAAGCTACGCTCAGAAGGCTCGGAAGATGCGGAAAAGATTCAAGCTTTTGCAGAAAAAGAGCGCACTATTATTTTGGCGAATGCTTACAGGGATTCTGAAAAAGTTCGAGGTGAAGGTGATGCAGAGTCAGCCAGTAATTATGCCGAGGCTTACAACCAAGACGCCGAGTTT
>CAWVVS010000116.1:0-4076 GCA_963933655.1 uncultured Candidatus Thioglobus sp.
CAACCTGCAGGTGGTCGCTCGGTTGTGGTTGGCTTTTTTTGTCTAGGCCCATTTTTATTAACTCGCCATTGACCCAAACCTCGCCTGAATTCGGTGTTTCGAGTAAATTGATGCAACGCAATAGAGTGCTTTTTCCTGAACCACTGGAGCCGATGATACAAATAACATCGCCTTTATCAGCTGTAAGAGAAACGTCCTTAATAACCTCAAGATCGCCAAAACATTTCACTAAATGTTTAATTTCTAAAGCATTTATCATGTTGTTCCTGTGTATTTATAATTCTATTTTAACAAGCGGAGTATAGTTGAAATGATCAATATAAAAAAAACGGCCAACAAGTGTGGCCGTTTTCTATAAAGACTATCTTAACAGTTACATTGAGATGTCTTTGCCAAACCATTTAACAAAGTGAGCAGCTAACGTGCCATCTGCTCTTGCCTCATCAATGGCTTTATTAAACATGGCTTTAAGGTCTGTATCTGCTTGACGCAAACCAACTCCCACACCTGGACCGAATGAACCGCCACCTAGCTTAGGACCAAAAAATGAAATTTTACTGCCAGTATGCGTTGCCATAAAGGCCTCCATCGCACCGGAATCACATAAAACTGCATCCAATCTGCCTGCTGCCAAGTCAAGCTCTAAGTTTTGTTGAGAGTCGTAAGTTCTAACGGTAACAGTGTTACCCCACGTTTCTCTTACAAAGTTTTCATGAGTTGTTGATCCTTGTACACCAATAACACCACCGATAAGCGCCGCTTTTAATGCATCAACTTTATCAGAATCACCCAAGTCAAGATTAACAGTGCCAGTAACGCCACCTAATTTTTGAATCAGGATGGAGTTGTTATGGGCTGAAAACGAGGCTGGCTCAGTTGCGTAGCCTTGTGAGAAATCAATTACTTCTAATCTTTCAGGAGTAATCGACATACCCGCCATGATGACGTCGTATTTACCATTTTGCAGGGCAGGAATAATCCCGTCCCAATCTTGTGCTACTAAAACACAAGTTGCATTCATTCTTTCACATAAGTCATTGGCTAAATCAATTTCAGCACCCTCAAGTTCGCCAGCAGCGTTTGTGCCGTTCCACGGGGGATATGCGCCCTCAGTACCAATTTTAATTGTTGACCATGCGCCACCAAAAGCGCTTGTTGCCATTGAGACGCCTAATAGCGTCATAACTAGTTTGTTGTTCATTTTTTCTCCTTTTTATGAATAAAATATATTCTGTAAAAGCAATATAAAATCGCTATTTCTTCTGCGATTCAAAGAATATACCATAAAAATCAAATAAAGCAATATTCGATGGGAGGAAACAATCTATAAGAATCGCTTGGGGTGGGGCTAATATTAGTAAATCGGTGAGTTTTAGCTGACTTTAATTTTGAAACACTCTAACAAGACCAGCAGCTTTGTGTTTGGTTTCTTCCAATTCTCGTTCAGGAATTGAATCATAAACAATGCCTGCGCCAGCCCTAAAGGTAAGTATTTTACCCGTTTGCACAAAACTTCTTATGAGGATATTAAAGTCGATTTTTCCATCTTGGCTGATATAGCCTAATGAGCCTGTGTAAGCACCCCTCGGCATTTGCTCTAACTCGCTAATAATCTGCATGCACCTCACTTTAGGGCAGCCGGTAATCGTGCCACCTGGAAACAACGCTCTAATTAAGTCCTTAACACCAATACCTTTCCTAACTTTGCCTTTGATATTGGAAACAATATGATGCACATAAGGATAAGTCTCAAGCGTCATGACTTCATTGACATAAACACTGCCGTACTCACATACTCTGCCCATGTCGTTGCGCTCAAGATCGAGCAACATAATGTGTTCTGCCTGCTCTTTGGGGTGGTTAATCAAATGCTGCTTTTGAGCTTCGTCATCATCGCCTACGCCTCGTGGGTGGGTGCCAGCAATTGGTCGGGTTTGCACAACATCATCGTGCACGCTGAAGAGTCTTTCTGGTGAAGATGAAATAATTGAAAAGTTTTGGTATTGAATGAGTGCGGAAAAAGGTGCTGGATTGGCCTTTCTTAGTGCGTTATAGATAACCGCAGAATCCATTTCTTCATCTAGAAGATATTGCCATTGTCTTGAGAGGTTGACTTGGAAAACATCACCAGCCATGATGTATTCCCGAGAAGACTTTACACCACTGATAAACTTTTCCTCATTTTCCTGAGTTAATTCACCAGAAATTTGGATTTTTGGAATGGCTTTAACGGCATCAATATCTGCCAAAATTTGATCAATGCGTTCTTGGGAGTCATGTTGATCAACAAGATAATAAACATTCTCTTGATGATCCGCAATGATGGCGCTTGGTACTTCCACTGCATAAGCAATTGGTAAGTTAGAGGCGTGAAGCTCTTCTTGTAGTATAGGTTCTATTTGCCCAATTAATTCGTAGGAAAGGTAGACAAACCAACCACCAGAAAATGGCAAATCTGACGGTTGTGAATCACTTCCTACTTTAGATTCTAACTCAGAGAGGAAGTTAAAATCAGCAAAATCATCAAGGACAATATTTTGACCTGGAAAGGCAAACAAAATTGAATACCGATTGATGTCGTTATGATGGACACTTTCTAATAGAAAAGGATAACGGTCTTTGTTGTGATAACACAGAGCAGCTAAATCCACAGCAGCAATTTCAAGAGTTTTCACTTTGAGACCTCTATTAAGGTTCAGTAGTTAATTCTTGAAGTTTTTTGAGCTTCACTCTGGCTTTAGTGTGCAGACTGTGTGTTGGAAACTTTTCCAACATTTCAGAAAGCATTGTTTTTGCAGCTTCAGTTTCATCCAATTCAACGAAAGCAAGTGCGAGTTCGTACATAGAGTTAGCAAACTTTAAATGCAGCGGATTTTCATTCTGAAATTTAACGAAAATTACTTTGGATTCACTATAAGATTTTTTCGCAAAAAAAGCTCTGCCTAGCCAATATTGTGCATCTGCAATATTCTTATAATCGGGGTAGATTGTTAGATAGTCTTGAAACAAAGAAATCGCTGTATCGTGAGTGCCAAAAATAAGCTGCTTCCTTCCTTCAGCATACAATGCTGACGCTTTGTCTTCATTTTCTTTTTTAGTGACGATAACTTCTTCAATGATTTTGTTAGTTGTGCCAACTTCAAGCATTGTAAAAAGCTCTTTGATTTGTTGATTGGTAATTTTTTGTGCTTCTTGCAACAACTCAATCTGATTTTTTAATGCGTTGTTCACATTAGCCAGTTGGTTTATTTCTTGGTGCATGCCAAGGATTGCCGCATCAACATCAATAGAAGCTTCGTCCGCTAGGTTGGCGGACGATAGACAGATTAGAAAAGATGAAAAACTAAGGGCGAAGAACTTTCTCATTGATGTTTCCTGTTAGCTAAAGAAAGTTCTCCCAGTGAGTTATTGGTAAATAAATTCAACACGGCGGTTTTTCTGCCAGCCTGTCTCATCGTGAGTAAGGGCAATTGGGTGTTCTTCGCCATAACTAACCACCTCTATTCTGCTCTCAAGTCCATATAGGCCTAACACTTCTTTTACACTTAGGGCGCGGTTTTCACCTAGGGCGAGGTTGTACTCTCTTGTGCCTCTTTCATCCGCGTGACCTTCTAAGCGCAATAATAGTTTAGGATTGTTCATCATAAAATTTGCATGCTCAATAATGATTTGTGTCGCTTTTTCGTCAATCTCAGTATCATCATAAGAAAAATAAAGAATAAACGAAACGCCACCTTCTTCAAGTGTTTCGGATGCGGCTCCAGCCAGTGTTTCAGATGTAGATAAAGATTGTGTGAGTGCACTAACGATTTCTTCTCTATTAGTAAGATTACCCTCACTATCAACGGTAATTATGTATTCAAAACCTTGTTGTTTAGCCACTAGAATTAATTCATCATTAGATAAAAGAGCAAGGTCTTCTTCAGAAAAAATTACATTGTCGCTTTCTAATATTATTTCACTCTCACCCAAGTCTGCAACTTCAACAACGGGATCTGATGGGTTGATTAAATTAAGAAACTTGTCACCAACATCTTGAATGGTTGTATCTGCACATGAGCTTAGTAAAGCGACAC
>CAWVVS010000117.1:0-4065 GCA_963933655.1 uncultured Candidatus Thioglobus sp.
ATTTTAATAATTGCTTTGACAACATCTTGTCTATTTTGGGTGGCGTAACAAATATCATCTGTTTTCGGTGCCTTTATTTGCGGAAACTTATCTCTTAGGGCATTCACAATTACTTTTGTGTCATCAACAGAAAGCGTTGTTTGGGTCGTGTAAGACAAATGACTTTCTGGTGAAAAATTCAACTGGTCAATATCATTGATAGATTCAACCAAATGAATGGTAGAGGCTGGCGCTTGACCAAGAGTACCTTCAACTTCTGGGTGGCCCGCATGGCCAATGAGAATAACTTGGTGCTCTTGTTTTTGTCGACGAGCAACTTCTTTATGGACCTTGGTTACAAGCGGACACGTTGCATCATAAACCACAGCAGAAATGGAATCGGCCTCCTTCCTAACTACTTGGGAGACGCCGTGAGCACTAAAAACCACCACTTCGCCGTTCGGCACTTCTTCGATTTCATCAACAAAAATTGCGCCTTTGGTTTTTAAGTCATTAACAACGAATTTATTATGAACAACCTCATGACGAACATAAATTGGCTTTCCGTGACGCTCAAGTGCACGCTCAACAATCTCTATTGCACGCTCAACGCCGGCACAAAAGCCTCTGGGATTGGCAAGTAATATTTTCATGGTTTTACCAAATTGCTGAAGATATGCAACTGGTGACTAGGAGATAAGTGAATGCTCAACGAAATTAGCTAGATTGTGTCAGAGCTGAAAGAATTTGATGTATTTTCTCACGCAATTTTGAGCGATGAACAATCATATCAATCGCACCTTTTTCGAGCAAAAATTCAGCGCGCTGAAAGCCCTCCGGTAGCTCTTCACGTACAGTTTGTTCGACTACACGAGGGCCAGCAAAACCAACTAAGGCTTTTGGCTCAGCAATGTGAATGTCTCCCAACATAGCAAAACTAGCAGAAACCCCGCCCATTGTAGGATCCGTTAAAACCGAAATAAATGGAATTTTCTTGTCGGCTAATAATTTAACGGCTAAGGCGGTTTTTGACATTTGCATTAAAGAGAACAAGCCCTCTTGCATTCGTGCGCCGCCACTAGCGGAGAAGCAAATCAGCGGGTAATTATGTGCAATCGCATCATCCGCTGCTCTGGCAAATTTCTCGCCGACAACTGAGCCCATTGAACCGCCCATAAATTTAAACTCAAAGACCGCAACAATCACTGGCATACCTTTCAGTAAGCCTTGCTTAACCACTAAGGCGTCCTTTTCTCCTGTCTTTTTCTGAGCATCGCTGTAGCGATCTTTATATTTTTTTTGATCTTTAAATTGCAAAGGATCAACAGATTCGATATTAGCACCAATTTCTACTTGATGAGCCTCATCGAGGAAGCTTGCAATACGATCTCTGGCCGACATACGTAAATGATGGTCACACTGTGGACAAACATGCATGAGCCGTTTAAGCTCTTCTTTGTAAAGCACGCTATTACATTCTGAGCACTTACTCCATAAGCCTTCAGGAATGTTCTTTTTTGCGCCTTTGCCGATAGAGGGCAATATTTTCTCTAACCAACTCATACTCAATCCTTTTTAATGGCACTTGAAATTTGACGTGCTAAATTACCTACTTTTGTCACCATTTTATCCCTATCATCCGACAATTGTTCAATAATAGAAACAATTGTACTTCCAACAATAACAGCGTCTGCAGACTTGCTTACTTTTCTAGCAGTGTCGGCGTCTTTAATGCCAAATCCAACGCCTACTGGTAAATCTATAACTTTTCTGATTCGAGCTACGTGATGATTAACCGAATCAATATCTAAGTTTCCCGCACCAGTCACGCCTTTCAGCGATACAAAGTAAACAAAACCAGAGGCTACTTTTGCAATCATCTCTAAGCGCTTATCGGTTGTGGTTGGTGCTACCAAAAATATTAAATCAATGCCGACTGCATCTAACTCGGCTTTAAAATCTTGTGCCTCTTCAGGTGGCATATCAACCACCAAAACCCCATCAACGCCCGCCTCTTGTGCACGCTCCGAAAAAGCCTTGTAGCCAAACACTTCAATTGGATTGGTGTACCCCATCAGCACCACGCCAGTTGTATTGTTGTGCTCTCTGAGACGCTCAACCAAACCAAAAACATAATGCAGATTGACGCCATCTGCGACAGCGCGCTCATGTGATTTGGCAATTACTGGACCATCGGCCATCGGATCTGAAAATGGCATACCGAGTTCGATAATGTCAGCACCATTTTGCACGAGAGCAAACATAGCAGCTTCCGAGCTATCCATGCCGCCATCACCTGTGGTAATAAACGGAATAAAGGCTTTTTGACCAGATTGTTTAAGATCGCTAAAAATTTTACTAAGTATCGACATCGGTTTTAATCAACTGAATAAGGGCTAAATTTTATCACATTAGCGCCTAAAGACAATTTATTGTCAGTGCTAGAGTGGGTTTTATTTTAAGTATGTACTACCTTTGGGAATAGGCGTGCACGGTATCGACTAGCACCTTCATATTGTCAGGGTTAACATCTGGAGTAATGCCGTGACCCAAGTTGAACACATGGCCGGTCTTACCTTTGAATTGATCCAGCACTTTTTTAACTTCTGCTTCCACCACTTCAGGTGTCGCGTAGAGCACCGAAGGATCTAAATTACCTTGCAAGGCCACTTGATTTCCAACGCGTTTTTCGGCATCACCAAGCTCAACTGTCCAATCCAGCCCCAGTGCATCACAACCCGTTGCTGCCATCTGTTCAAGCCAAGCCGCACCACCCTTTGTAAACAGTGTTACAGGGATAGTTCTGCCTTCATATTGACGATGAATTCCTTCGATAATTTTTTGCATGTATCTGAGCGAAAAATTCTCGTAACATTCTTTATTTAACGAACCACCCCAAGTGTCAAAAATCATCACTGAATCCGCGCCAGCTTCTATCTGACCATTGAGATAATCAATGATCGTATCGGCAAGCACGTCCAATAATTGGTGCATGTGTTTCGGGTTTTCAAACATCAGTCCTTTAACTTTAGAGAAAGCCTTGCTTGAGCCACCTTCTACCATGTAAGTCGCCAAAGTCCATGGGCTGCCAGTAAAGCCAATGAGTGGCACTCTGCCTTTGAGGTTTTTCTTGATCACTGAAACCGCGTCATTTACATAAGCCAACTCGGTGCCAACATCGGGTTTTGAAAGCCTCTCAATCGAGGAAAGTGTTCTCAGTGGGCGTGAGAATTTTGGTCCCTCACCTTCAGCAAAATACAAACCCAGGCCCATAGCATCAGGAATGGTCAAAATATCTGAGAACAAAATCGCCGCATCTAAATCAAAGCGCTCGAGCGGCTGAAGTGTAACTTCGCACGCCAAATCACTTGACTTGCAGAGGCTTAAAAAATCACCGGCTTTTGCACGCGTTGCACGGTACTCTGGCAAATAGCGACCGGCTTGACGCATCACCCAAATCGGAGTGCGGCTAACTTCTTTTTTTAATAGTGCGTTGATGTAGTCAAATGCCATAATAATTTCTCATTAGAAAATGATAATAATGTTATTTTACTTTAGGAGCCTTTCAGGCATAAAAAAAGCCACAATCGTGACTTTTTTTCCAAGCATAAATTGCTAGATTAACGCTTAAATGCGCCGTAACGAGATTTAAATTTCTCAACACGACCAGCAGTATCCATAATTTTTTGCTTACCTGTATAGAACGGGTGGCAGCTTGAACACACATCTAGGTGTAATTCTTCTTTACCAGTTGTAGAGCGCGTTTCGAACGCATTGCCACAGCTGCATACCACTTTAATTGCTTCGTAAGCTGGATGAATATCTGTTTTCATAGCTAATTGTTTGTCTTCAAATCGAAAAGAACGGAAATTATATACTATCTCTCATTCGGGGTGTAGGTTTTAACGCTAAGTGCGTGGAGTTCTCCGCTCTTGATTTCTTCACTCACCACAGCCAGCACTGTACGCTGTCTTTGCAACAATGACATGCCTTCAAAAATCGGCGACACAACAACTGTTGAGCAGTTACAGCCATCGCCCTCCATCGTAACTTCAGATTGCTCTATTCCTAATTCAAGTTTTTTCT
>CAWVVS010000118.1:0-4003 GCA_963933655.1 uncultured Candidatus Thioglobus sp.
TTATCGTTAGGCCTTATCAAGTTTATGAAGCACGGGCGATGAGTTCGGATTGCATCTTGCTAATCGTCTCTTGTCTTAGCGATAACGAGCTTCTGACGCTCAATGATTTAGCAAAATCACTCGGTATGGACGTATTGGTAGAAGTGCATGACTTGGCAGAATTAAAACGCGCCCTTAAACTGGACTTGCCAATGGTTGGTATTAATAATCGCAATCTTCGCACTTTTGAAGTTTCCTTGCAAACAACAATCGACTTGCTCAGTGAAATTGGTGACGACACACTGGTCATTACCGAGTCTGGTATTTTGTCTAGAGAAGATGTGACCTTAATGCATGAGAATAATGTTTATGGCTTCCTAGTAGGCGAAGCATTTATGCGACATGATAGTCCTGGACAACAATTAAAGGAGTTTTTCTATGAACGTTAAAGTTAAATGGATCGACGGCATGATGATGGTTGGCGAATCTGGCAGCGGGCATGCTGTGGTAATGGATGGTCCGCCTGACCTTGGTGGTAACAACATGGGTATTAGGCCCATGGAAATGTTACTTATTGGTATGGCTGGTTGTTCGACTGTTGATGTGGTGAGCACACTGAAAAAAATGCGTGAAAACATTGATGATTGTATTGCCGAAGTGAGTGCTGAACGTGCAGACGAGCATCCAAAAGTTTTTACCAATATCCATATTCATTTTGTTGTTAAAGGTGCAAACATCAACTCAGAAAAAGTTGAAAAAGCAATTCGTCTTTCTGTTGATAAATATTGCTCTGCCTCTATTATGATGGCCAAAACAGCAAATGTCACTCATGATTTTGAGGTAGTAGAATAGTGTTTGGTTGGATTGGAACCATCACCGGCGTTACAGGTGGTATAACGATTGCACTCAATACGTCTTACTCTAAATATGCATTTTTAGTTTTTTTAATCTCATCTTTTTGTTGGCTGATGCAGGGAGTTAAAAACAAAGACAAGGCTCTAATAATTCTTAATACGGTTTTTATGACGATTGATTTAATCGGCATTTATCGCTGGATTTTGTAAGATTTCAGCATCTACTTCCTTTGTATTTTTCCTTGATTACACAAATTAATTAATGGAAATAAATACAGTATAATACGTTTTCGTTGGAGAGATGGCCGAGTGGCTGAAGGCGCGCCCCTGCTAAGGGTGTATAGGATTTATCTCCTATCGAGGGTTCGAATCCCTCTCTCTCCGCCATTATTTTTAAGCCTGTGCAAGCAGGCTTTAACATAATGTGATTCAGGATTCGAACCCGAGCAGAGGGTTTGGGTGAAGCGCAGCGTAACAACATCGGAGCTTGCGACGATGGCCCGTAGGGCGAGCACATTTTGTGTGAGTAGTCCCTCTCTCTCCATCAAATAATTCATTGAATTACTTAGTACCAAAAATCTTATCGCCCGCATCACCTAAACCAGGCAAGATATAACCTTGGTCATTTAAGCAATCATCTATTGCACCAATAAACAGTTCAACTTCGGGATGTAATTCACTCACACGCTGAACGCCCTCTGGCGAAGCAACTAAAAACAAACCTATAATTTTTTTACAACCTTTTTGTTTAAGCAAATCAATTGTGGCCAACAGTGTGCCACCAGTTGCCAGCATAGGGTCAATAATTAGAGCGGTGCGTTGATCAACTTTGCTGATGATTTTATCGAAGTAAGCAACCGGATTAAGTGTTTCCTCATCTCTATAAAGACCTACCACGCTCACTTTCGCATTAGGAACAAGTCGCAACACACCGTCTAACATGCCTAAGCCAGCTCTCAGAATGGGCACGACAGTAAGCTTTTTTCCAGTCAGCATCTGCACCTCAATAGGTTCACCCTGCCAACCAATAATTTTACAATTTTCCAATGGTAAATTCCGAGTAGCCTCATAAGTTAATAGACTTGCAACTTCATTAGCTAGCTCACGAAATTGCTTAGTGCTTATTCCTGCTTGACGCAATAAGGCAATTTTGTGTTCTATTAATGGGTGTTTGATGGCATTGACTGACATATTAAATCCTTTATAAGGTGTTCACAAATTTCTTTTTATTTTATTAAAAGTTTAACATCAATCATATATGCTGTAATGAGGGTTCATTACATTCTTAAATCATTTTATTTTAAATGCAAAGATTAATGTGCGATTATCCTGCAGTTAATCTAAGACATGGTATCTTATTACCCCTATGAGAACTGACACACCCTTCATTGTTGCCGGCCGTACATTTCACTCGAGATTGCTCGTTGGATCAGGAAAATACAAAGATTTAGAAGAGACCCGTTTAGCAACCGAAGCATCTGGATCTGAAATTATTACTGTTGCGATTAGGCGCACCAATATTGGCCAAAATGCCAACGAAGAAAGCCTGCTTGATGTGATTTCACCTGAAAAATACACCATCCTACCCAATACGGCAGGTTGCTACAATGCCAAAGATGCAGTTCGCACTTGCATGCTTGCAAGGGAATTATTAGATGGTCACAATCTGGTTAAATTAGAAGTTCTGGGTGATGAAAAAACCCTTTACCCAAATATTGTTGAAACACTTGCTGCCGCCAAGATACTTGTCAAAGACGGCTTTGATGTTATGGTCTACACCTCGGATGACCCTATCGTTGCAAAAGAATTAGAAGAGATTGGCTGTTGCGCTATTATGCCGCTTGCTTCTCTTATTGGATCAGGCCAAGGCATTGCCAACCCATACAACATTAAACTTATCAAAGATCAAGCAAACGTTCCAGTGCTGGTAGATGCTGGTATTGGTTGTGCTAGTGATGCAGCAAAGGCTATGGAGCTCGGTTGTGATGGTGTTTTAATGAATTCTGCTATTGCTAATGCACAAGATCCTGTGCTGATGGCAAGCGCTATGCAGTATGCAGTTAAAGCAGGTCGAGAATCCTTTCTTGCGGGAAGAATGATGAAAAAGGCTTACGCTAGCGCCTCATCACCACTGGGAAATTTAATTTAATAAGCTAATTTCAACCCGTTCTTTAGCCTTTCCAATATTTCATCATGAGTGTTTTATCCAAACGAATGGTAAGCATTCCACAGCTCACACTCACTACTCGATTATTGTCATATCAGCATTCGCTTCTTTGTTGTGGGCAAATACCAGATCATTGCCCGACGCGGCCTGATGACACACAATACAACCCGTATTCATGCCCTTAGCAATTCGCCCAGCAAGCTGGATATTTTTGTCGTTGATATGCAGTGAGCCATCGGCTTTGTACTTAGCCCAGAACCAATCACCATTTTCAGTGTCGTAACCAGCGTCTCTTTTTGCCATAATTGTGATGGCTTTCAAAAAATTAGTTCGATTACCCTCAACAGATTGAACACTAACACCTTCGCCTCCATAGTTGCGTTTAACAATAACACGGTGGCCATCAATAAACCCCTCTAACACCTCCCTCACTGGGCCGTGCGGAGGGCCTCCAACATAGAGTATTGCTGGTTTTGAATTAAAACCACCTTGCTCCATTTGGCTCCATAAGTTGGAAGCATATTCAATATCTTCATCACTACCAAATGGCATTACCATAGTGGCTAAATTGGCCTGAGAAAACCCAATGCCAAGCAATCCAACAACTGAGACCAATACAACTAATATCTTTGACTTTGACTTATACTTCTACAACCTCCCCAGTACCGATACCTGAATCGCCATTTTTATAAACAGCGCCCAACACTACCCCAAAAACAACATGGCCAATCAAACTACCCATAATCATCATTACATCGCCTCCTGAGAAAAACCCAGCGCCCATCATTGGCATCATCACAGCTTGGGCAATTACAAAAGGAATCATTGCAAAAATAACACCTCTAAGTGCATAAGATCCTTTCAATTTATTTACAAAGAATGAAGCATAAATTGCTGTTAAAACAATACCAACAATAAAGTGCATCATCCAACCCATTTCATAAGACATCGCCATCATAGGGTTGTTGACACCCAACATTTCCCCAAAATCCATTTTTGGCAT
>CAWVVS010000119.1:0-3912 GCA_963933655.1 uncultured Candidatus Thioglobus sp.
GTTGATGTTGCCGAAAAAATATACTCGTGCATGGCAAACAATGAAAACATTCTTTTTGAGGGTGCGCAAGGCGCGTTGTTAGACATTGATCAAGGCACTTACCCATTTGTCACTTCGTCAAATACTACCTCAGGCGGCGCGGTTACTGGTTCAGGAATTGGTGTTTGTGATATTGATTATGTTTTGGGCATCGTTAAGGCTTATACCACGAGAGTGGGTGGCGGCCCTTTTCCAACCGAATTAAATTACGATGTTGAAAGTGATGAAGGTGATCCTGTTGGTAGGGAGCTTTGCGCGAGAGGGCATGAGTTCGGGGCAACTACTGGGCGCCAAAGACGCTGTGGCTGGTTGGATATGGTTATCCTTAATCGTTCGTTTAAACTCAATTCAGTGACAGGTCTTTGTTTGACTAAGTTAGATGTTCTTGATGAGTTGGATTCTCTGAAAATTTGTATCGCTTATGAAGTAAATGGCGAGCGAACAACCGTACCACCACACTCGGCTGAAGGTTATGCGCTTGCTAAGCCAATTTACATTGAAATGCCGGGCTGGAAACAATCAACGGTTGGCACACATGATTTTGATGCACTGCCAATTGAAGCGAAAAACTACATTCGTAAAATTGAAGAATTAGCGAAAGTGCCTGTAGATATACTTTCTACTGGCCCCGATCGTGCCGAAACACTGATACTAAATAATCCTTTTGATTAGTTTTATACATTTTAATCTAGAACAATATGTCTGATCCCCATTACCATCGTGAGGCTGAAAAATACGATAGCCCTATTCCATCTCGTGAGCACATTCTAAGCTTTATTCAGCTTAAGCCACATAGTAAGCACGAGTTATTTGATTTACTTGAACTGGATGATTCGCAGAAAAAACCATTTGGCAGGCGCCTTAAGGCGATGGTTCGCGACAAGCAACTCAGCTGTAATAAAAAAGGAGAGTATCGAATTTTCTCTAATCGAGGTCTTCTCAAAGGCACCATCATTGCGAATCCAAAAGGTTTTGGCTTTGTTGTGCTTGACAAGGGAGGGAAAGACTTAAGGCTCTCGCATAAGCAAATGCAGTTGGTTTTTCATGGCGATAAAGTGAAAGTTCGACTACTAAATAAGCGTCTTGACGCCGAAGTAGTGGAAGTGATTGAGTCGGTTAAGACCTTGGTGGGAAGGCTTCATACTGATAAAAAAGACCCTTATGTTATTGTTGATGATAAGCGCATCAAGCACAATATAAATATTGTTGAGATGATTGAGGGTTGCGAAGACAACCAAGTGGTTATTGTTGAAATTCTCACTTCCCCAACATTAAAATCTATAGCCACTGGTAGGGTGATAGAAATTATTGGCGGTTTTTTAGACGAAGGTGTGGAAGTTGATTCGGCACTTTATCGCCACCAAATACCAAATAAATTTGGCGAAGCAGCTTCGAATGAAGCCAATAAGTTACCAACTACCGTTCTTGTTAAAGACAAGAAGGGTCGCGTGGATGTGACCCACATTCCACTGATTACCATTGACGGTGAAGATTCAAGAGATTTTGATGACGCTGTTTTTGCCCAACCAACTGATCGAGGTTGGAAGCTCTATGTAGCTATTGCCGATGTTTCTCATTATATTTCTGAAGGATCTGCGCTAGACATCGATGCGATTGAGCGTGGCAATTCTGTGTATTTTCCGCATCGTGTTGTGCCAATGCTGCCAGAGGCAATATCCAATGGTTTATGTTCGCTTAATCCTGAAGTGGAGCGACTTTGTATGATTTGTGAGATGAATATTGATTCAACGGGAGAATTCCTCGATTATCAATTTTATCCTGCGGTGATGCTGTCTCATGCACGCCTCACTTACACCAAAGTAAACGATATCCTGACAAGTAAGTCGAGCAATCTAAGAAAAGAGTACGCCAGTGTTATTGATAACATTGAATCTTTACATGGCCTTTACAAAACACTTAGAATTTCACGTCAAAAGCGTGGAGTTATGGATTTTGACCGTATAGAAAGTCAAATATTATTCAACGATAACGGCAAGATTGAAAACATTATTGCCCGAACAAGAAATGACGCGCATAAACTCATTGAAGAGTGCATGTTAATGGCCAACCAAGCCAGCGCCAAGTTTTTACAAAAACATGATGAAGATTTTCTTTATCGTATCCATCCGAAGCCAACCGCTGAAAAAGTTGAGGTTACTCGGCAGTTTTTATCGGCTGTCGGATTGAGTTTAGAAGGTGGCATGACACCAGAGTCTCGTGATTTTGCTAAAGTTCTCAAAGCCGCTAAAGGTCGGGAAGATGAAAATATCATCAAAACAGTCGTATTAAGAACAATGAAACAGGCGGTTTATACACCTGCTAATGAAGGTCATTTTGGCTTGGCATTTGACGATTACACCCACTTTACTTCACCGATACGCCGTTATCCAGACTTATTGGTGCATAGAGCAATTAAACGCGTATTAAATAAACAAAAGAGATCGCCTTCAAAACGAATGAATGAGCTGGGTGAGCACCTGTCAATGACAGAGCGCAGAGCTGATGATGCCTCTCGCGATGTCGAGCAATGGCTCAAATGTGAGTATATGCGCGATAAAGTCGGCGAAGATTATAGCGGCGTTATTTCTGGTGTTGCTGGCTTTGGCTTTTTTGTCGAACTCACCGATATTTTTGTTGAGGGCATGATTGCTCTTCGCGATTTAAAGGACGATTATTATGTCTATGATGACATTCATCACCAACTAAAAGGTCAACGAGCCGGTAAAGTTTTTCGGTTGGGTGATGTTGTCCAAGTGAAAATAGCCTCGGTTAGTTTGGATGATCGCAGGATTGCTTTTATGCTTACTTAGTTGGAATTAAAAAAAAGGAGGCAGAAGCCTCCTTTTAGTTGTCTCGACAACCGATTAATCTGTTACAGCGCCTTCAGAGGCAGATTTAGCCAGTTTGGCGAATTTCGCCAACACACCCTTTGTGTAATTTGGTTTAGGTTGTGTCCATTGACTTAAGCGTTGGTCAATAACGCTCTGATCGACCAACAGTTCTAGAGAATTGTTTTTTGCATCGATTAGAATTTCATCGCCATTTTCAATCACCGCTAACACACCACCTTCAAAGGCTTCAGGTGTAATATGGCCAACGACAAAACCATGCGTGCCACCGGAGAAGCGACCATCGGTAATCAGCGCCACTTTACCGCCTAGCCCCTTACCCATAACAGCAGAAGTTGGTGCAAGCATCTCGCGCATACCGGGGCCACCCTTAGGGCCTTCGTAGCGAATAACAATTACATCGCCCGCTATAATTTCATCATTTAGAATGGCTGCAAGTGCATCTTCTTCGCGACCAAACGTTTTAGCTTTTCCTTGAAATTTTAAACCCTCTTTGCCGGTAATTTTAGCTACCGAACCTTCAGGGGCAAGATTACCACGCAAAATTCTTAAGTGCGAGTCTGCTTTAATTGGGTTATCGAGTGCGCGAATAATTTCTTGGTCATCAACATACGGAGCAACATCTTCTAAATTTTCAGCCATTGTTTTGCCAGTAACCGTCATGCAGTCGCCGTGTAACATTCCTGCGTCTAGTAACATTTTCATTAATGGTAGGGTGCCACCAATCGCGACCAGTTCACTCATCATGTACTTACCGGATGGTTTTAAGTCTGCTAGTACGGGTACGTTGGCACCAATACGGGTAAAGTCATCAATGCTTAAATTAACACCTGCAGCATCTGCCATAGCAATTAAATGCAATACGGCATTGGTAGAGCCACCCAAAGTAATAATGACAGTAATGGCATTTTCAAATGCCTTCATCGTCATGATGTCACGAGGTTTAATATCATTTTCTAGAAGGTTTAAAACTGCTTTTCCAGCTTGGATGCAGTCATTATCTTTGTCGGCTGAAATGGCGTCT
>CAWVVS010000120.1:0-3903 GCA_963933655.1 uncultured Candidatus Thioglobus sp.
GCCGAAAGTCTATTTTTATCAAAAATTTCACCAAAAACGTCTGCTGGAAAAATATCGCTCAAACGCTACCAAGTGCTTACTCAAAGTATTAAGCTTATTCTTTCTGAGGCCATAAAAAATGGCGGAACGACGCTCAAGGATTTTTCCGGCGTTGATGGAAAACCCGGCTATTTTGCTCAAAAGTTATTGGTCTATGGCCGAGCCAACGCACCTTGCGAGAAGTGTAATGGTACAATCAAGAAAATCGTACAAAACCAACGTGCTACTTATTATTGCTCACAATGTCAGAAATAGAAAACCCTAAAGCTCTTTTTGAGAGTACTTGCTCTACCAATTCTGAGTCTTTTGCTTTGCAAAATCTGGGCGATATGATGGCGCCAGAATTTAGTGAAAACTGTATTATTATTGTTGATCCTGGCATGCAGATTCATAGTCAGGCTTACGCCATCATTGATTACCAAGGCGAGCTTTACTTTCGTCAATTTATCAATGTTGATAATAAGCCCTTGATGTGCTGTCTTAATAACGCCTACGAGGATATTAAACTGATTGGTGATTACGATGTGCGTGGTTGCGTGGTGCAACAGAAACAGCGCAAACAAACTGCCCTGCACTATTACCATTTAGATGAGGTGAGTAAAAAAATGGTTTTTAACGAAAAAGGCAGAGAAAAAAAATAAAGAAAACGCTAAAGCATCCAAATTAAATGAGCCATTCTTCCGGATTTTTCGCCATCTCGTCGATAGGAATAATACTTTTCTTGTTCTGAATAAGTGCATTGCTCGCCACCCGTGATTGAAATGACACCGTAATCATTCAACACGATTCGAGCTGCGGCATATAAATCCATCATGTATTTATTATTATGCTGAATAAAGGTGTTTTCAAAACCTGAATGACTATCCACAAAGAGCTCACGAACTTCAGCGCCTACTTCAAAAGCTTTTTGGGAGATAGCAGGGCCTAGATGCGCCAAGATTTCGCCCTTATTTACATCCATTGCATTCATGCATGATTCAATCACACCGCTTAGCAAACCCCGCCAACCAGCGTGGACAATGCCAACAGCGCTGCCGTCTTTTTTGCATAGAAATACTGGCAAGCAGTCAGCCGTCAACACAGCACAAACTACGCCGGGTGTTTGAGTGATGCATGAATCTGCTTTCATCAAATATGATGAATCGGGCGAATCGATACTGACACAAATATTGGAATGATATTGATCAAGCCATTTTGGCTCTGAAGGTAGATTGTAATGATTAACCAGTAATTGTCGATTTGCCAAAACTGCACTTGGCTCATCACCCACGTGATTGGCTAGATTAAAATTTTTGTAGTTATTGTTACTCGCGCCATTTTTAATCAACCTTGGCGTGCTTAGAAATTTAACGTTTTCTGGAAATATCACTTAAACGTTTAATCTAAAATGAGTGGTGTAAATAACTCATGGTGCTACTCTGCGTCAAACTCATCCAACACAGCGAGTAAGTTGGTCATGTCATCGGGCAAAGGCGCCTTCCAAGACATTGTTTCGCCACTGACAGGGTGAGTTAATGTTAACTTCTTTGCGTGTAGCGCTTGACGGCTAAAACCCTTTAATGTGTCCTTTAGAGCATCAACGGCTTTTTTCGGAAATCTTAACCTACCACCATACATTGGATCACCAATCAAAGAATAGCCGATGTGAGATAAGTGTACTCGGATTTGATGTGTTCGGCCTGTCTCTAAAATTGCCTTGACGTGTGTGTGATGGGCAAATCGATCGATCACTCGATAATGTGTCAATGCGTGTTTGCCAGATTCCCTAACCGTTTGTTTGATTCGATCTTTACTGTCGCGACCGATCGGCTCGTCAATCGTTCCGCCAGAAATCATGTGACCATAAACGATTGCTGAATATTCACGCGAGACCGTGTGTGTTTGCAATTGTTCAACCAAGTTTTTTTGGGCTTTTTCACTGCGCGCGACTACCATCAAACCCGATGTGTTTTTATCCAAACGATGAACAATACCGGCTCTGTCTAATTTGAACAATTCTGGATCGTAAGCTAGTAATCCGTTAGCCAGTGTACCCTTCCAGTTACCAGCACCAGGATGAGTGACCAAACCAACGGGCTTGTTGATGACGATAATATCCTCGTCTTCAAACACAACGTCGAGAGGAATGGCCTCAGCAATCCAGCTGATATTTTCATTCCTCTTAAGACTCACCTCAACAATTTCATCGCCTTTCGCTCTGTCTTTAGGCTTAAATTTATTCTGATTAATCAGCACATCACCCGCTTTTATCCAGGCGGTGATTTTCGAACGAGAATATTCTGGCAGCATGCGCGCAATTGCAGCATCGATGCGTTCGCCAGTCATGCGTTCGGGTATTATAATTTTGAGTTTCTCCATAGCGATATTTTAATTCAAATCGAGTTGCTACTTGTCGCTGAAAGAGGCTGAATACGGTAAATATTGCCATTATCAGTAGAGAAATAAATCCAGCCCTCAGGGCTTTGGAGAAGGGCTCTGATGCGTTCATTCAAATTTTCAAATAATCGCTCTTCGGCAATCGCCACGCCATTATCATCAAGCCCTATACGATTCAAATGTCGCAGTTTCAGTGCACCTGCAAACAAATCCCCTTGCCAGTCAGGGAAAGCCTCACCTGTGTAGAGCAATAAACTTCCTGGTGCTATGGAGGGCACATAGACTTTAATCGGTTGCTCCATACCTACTTTGTGTGTCCCTTCACCAACAGCCAGTGGCAACCAATATTCTTTACCGTAAGAGATGATCGGCCAGCCATAATTCTTGCCTTTCTCAATCAGATTGATTTCATCACCGCCACGTGGGCCGTGCTCAATAGACCATAGTCTTTGGTTGACACCATCCCAAACCAAGCCCTGAGGGTTACGATGACCGTAACTCCAGATTTCATTTCGCGCATCTTCAACGTCTACAAATGGATTATCTTGTGGAACGGAGCCATCAACATTAAGCCTTAAAATAGAGCCTGCATGTGATTCTAGATTTTGTCCATTAGGCCGATTCCCTCTATCACCTACAGAAAAATATAGATGCGTATCGTCAAAAGCGATGCGACTACCAAAGTGCCTATCGCTGGGCTCAAGGGAATTTGTGATCAACAAGTCCTGCCAGTCAACAACGCCCTCGGGACTGACATGAGCTCTTGCTAGTGTTGTTTCACCATTGCCAGCTGCATCAATAGGTTTTACATATGTAAAAAAAGTCCAATCTGCAATCTCATTGTTTGTCGGTTTCGCTACATCCATTAAACCACCCTGCCCTTTTGCAATAATATCAGGGAGTCCTGACAAGTAATTCACTTCACCATTGTCAATGTTAACAATGCCAAGTCTTCCTTTGCGTTCGGTAAAGAGTATTTCACTGTTGGAGAGAAAAGTCATCCCCCAAGGTATGCCTAGACCCACTGCTACTTGGCTAACTTGATAGCCATTTGCAAGCACTGCAACTGGCAAAAGTAAGAAAACAAAGCCGGCAGTGAAGATGTAACGAATTAATACACTCAACGAAGTCATGAAAACTCTATAAGAAAAGTCGATTTAAAATATGTACCCTGTTATTTACCCTATTTTGTCGATTCTTCAATGTTACGTCAAGTAACACCATATTACAAACTAATCTAAAAAATGCTTTCGTAGCGGGGTTTAAAGGCGAAAAAAAAGACACCATGTGGTGTCTTGTTATATCTTATGGGGCGTCCCGTAGGAGATTCGAACTACCTGTTTTCAGGATGAAATCCTGATGTCCTGGGCCGCTAGACGAACGGGACAAAAAAATCGTGCTTCTGTTTAATATCAAGGTTTGTAATTTTTCAACAAACCTTGATACTGAATTTGGCATCCGGTAGGGGAATCGAACCCCTCTTGCCAG
>CAWVVS010000121.1:0-3892 GCA_963933655.1 uncultured Candidatus Thioglobus sp.
ATTAAAGCCAAACTTCTGCTCAAGAATAAAGTTTCTATAAATACTAAATGGTAAGTCGATTAGACTGGCGATAAGCATAATACTCACAATGAAAGCAGTGCCAAGAACCAAAGGCGATTCTGTGATGTTATTATGCCAAAACATGTCAAGCAAATTAATACCACCACCAATTGTCCATATGAGCAAAACGATAGTAGAGAAAATAATCTCAAAATGGCTTACTAACAGTTTTGCCTGGGTATAACGACCTGCTTTTTGATGGTCTTCGAGTGAAATGGCATCTTCAAAGCCTTTTGGTACAGCATTAAATGTTGACTTAATGGCGCGATCTTGTCTAAAGTTGAGCCAAAGAAGTACAATAACTGAGGCAAGAATTGCCAAAAGAAAAATTAAGGTAAATAAATTAAATTCCATGTCTTTAACAAATCCCAATGAATCGCAAGTATTTTACAGCTTATAACAACCAGAATTAGTAGTGATTGACAATCTATCTATACGATGCATTTGTAGATAATCGCTTGATTTTAACGCTCTTATAATGATGTTATATTTGATGAAAAAAAATTCGATATGGGTATAATTCATTTATCAATGTGAGTTAAGCAAACACAAATTATTATTGGCTGCGAATTTATTTACGCGGTCATATTTTTAAAGAATTAGGATTTATTATGAGCACAATGGCGGATAGAGATGGTTTCATCTGGATGGATGGAGAGTGGGTAGAGTGGCGTGAGGCAAAAATACACGTATTAACACACACACTGCATTATGGTATGGGCGCATTTGAGGGTGTTAGAGCATATGAAACTGATAGCGGTCCAGCAATATTTAAATTAGAAGAGCACACCGATCGTTGGTTTAATTCAGCCGAAATTTTGGGGATGACAATTCCATTTGACAGAGAGACACTAAACCAAGCGCAGCGTGAAGTCATCACCAAAAATAACCTGAAATCAGCCTATTTGCGTCCAATGTGTTTTTATGGATCTGAAGGTATGGGCTTAAGAGCCGACAATTTAAAAGTTCATGTAATGATCGCTGCGTGGGAGTGGGGCGCTTATTTGGGCGAAGATAGCATGAAAAACGGTATCCGTATCTGCACCTCTTCGTTTATTCGTCAGCACGGCAATCCTGGGTTGGCAAAAGCAAAAACCAACGGTAACTACATTAATTCGATGATGGCTTTGCAAGAGGCTCTTGGTAAGGGTTTTGACGAGGCATTGATGCTGGATATTGATGGTTTTGTTTCCGAAGGTAGTGGTGAGAATATCTTTGTTATTTGTGATGGCGTTATTTACACACCTTTCTTAACATCAGCCTTACCGGGAATTACTAGAAGTACGATTATTACCTTGGCAGATGAATTGGGCTACCACGTGATTGAAAAACAACTAACTTGTGAAGACGTTAGCAGTGCGGATGAAGCGTTCTTTACTGGTACAGCAGCGGAAGTCACACCAATTAGGGTGCTTGATGAGCATACAATTGGCAGCGGCACTCGTGGTCCAATTACCGAGCAATTGCAATCTCTATATTTTGACTGTGTTGCTGGTAGAAGTGAGAAACACGAGAGTTGGATTGCCAAAGGGAAATGCTAATGGACAACGGTAAAGTTAAACATAAAAGCTTTCGAATTGTCTCTAAAGAAGATTTGCCATTTCATTGTCCACCGAAAGAATCACAAAAATGGAATATGCACCCAAAAGTATTTCTGTCATTTGACGCATTAAGAAAAGCGAGCTGCCCATATTGTGGCGCTATCTATGAACTAGATCATTAATCGACATACACCAAATGGCCAAAACGTTAGAAAATATCGTATTAGTCGGACCAATGGGCTCCGGAAAAACAACCGTTGGTCGGCGTTTGGCCGATGAGCTTAATCGCAAATTTTTTGACTCTGATCATGAAATAATCCATAAAACAGGTGTTAAAATAGAACATATTTTTGATATTGAAGGTGAAAAAGGCTTTAGGGAACGAGAGACTCAAACCCTCATCGATCTTTATCAGGAAAAGGGCGTTGTGATTGCAACGGGTGGTGGTATTATTTTAAGCTCTGAGAATAGGTTTTTATTGCAACAATCAGGCATCGTTGTTTACTTGTCCTCATCAATTGAGCAGCTTCTTAAAAGAACATCAAAATCCAAAAATAGACCCATACTGGAAAAGAGTCTAGATCGCGAAAAGACGATTCGTGATATTCTGAGTGAAAGAGAGGCTTATTATCGACAAGTTGCTACGCTTGAAGTGGATACAACAGGTAAGCATTTAAAAGGAGTGATTAACACCATCAAACAATATGTACAAAATTCTACCTAAATTAATTCTTGTTTGTTACCTAGGGATTTGTTCCCAAGTAAATGCTTTAACGGTTGACGATTATACAAATAAGTTATTAAAAAACCATCCATATTTTTTACAATTATCACTCGCTGAGAAAGCGGCCTTAGTTGGTGAAAAAGTTGCCCTGACTTATACCGATTGGAGCATGGTGGGCTCGCTCAACAATACCAACACAGATGGAGATAGTCTTACATCTAGAACTTACAATGATTTAAATGTCACTTCTTACAAGGTTTCTGCAAAAAAAACAATCGCCAAAACCGGTGCCAATATTAGCCTCAATCACTCTTGGGGTCGAAATAACCGTGATGGTGTGATTACAGGTGAAAATGTTACAAGTGTTGATTATTCACGCCCATTACTACAAAACAGAAATGGATTAAACAACAAACTAAACGCTGATATTGCGACAATTGAGATTGCCGCTCAAAGTTTAAGTCGTATTGAGCAGACTGAAGGCTTTATTTCCAATAAGATTAATCGATTAATTAATCTTGCTTTGGCACAGGAAAAAGAGACTATATACCATCAGCAATTGGCGATTGCCAGCACTCAATTAGAATTGGCTGAGAATAAATTAAAATACGCCTTAATCGATCAATCTGATTTTCTGAGTGAGGTGGATGCAAAATATCGTGCAGAGCAACAGTGGTTACAGTCTCAAAGTGAATTAACTCTTTTACGTCAAGAGCTAGCTGCATTAGTTGATATTCAAGAAAGCGAGATGTTTCTTGAGTTTGATCTTTATCAACAACACGATATTGCACAAGTTGATTCAGAGACTATATTACCAAGCTTGAGAGTAATACAACAAATACAAATTGAGAGGCAAAAATTACTTCGACAGAAACAAAGCCTTGAGAATAAATTATTACCATCTATTAATCTCAATGTTGGGTTCAGCACTGAAGGTAATGGCAATAATTACCTAGATGGTTTTTCTAACCAGGGTCAATCTTGGCGCATGGGTTTTGATGTGTCTTATCCGCTAGGACAAAATAAGTCCATGCTTGAATTGGTGCAATCTGACATTTCACTCGCGCACTTAAACGCTCGTCAGCGCGAGATTGCGATTAACACCAAACAACAGATTAACACTCTTGTTCTGCAGATTAATCTCTTGAGAAAAACAATGGACATTAATCAGTCTCAGGTGCAAGTTGCTGAGGATAAGGTCCTCGAAGAAGGTCTTAAGTTTGAAAATGCAAGAGGTCAAAAAAGTTTGCTATTTTCAGCTCAAAAAGCTCTTAATTTAATGAAATTATCGTATGCACAAACGGCGGCCAATTATCAAATAAATGTGGTTGAGTATCGCTCTGTAATCGATCAATTGATGTAGAAGTCTTTACATTAGCCATTATAATTTTAAAAAGTTACACTTGTTGTATGGCGATAAAATTCAACACAAGAAAATGGAAAAAATCCCCGACTCCAATAGGCTTGGACTAATAATGTTAAAAAATCCAGAAAAATTTTCAAATGGTTAGTACAAAAACCGCAGAGAAGCTTTGTTATAAGCTCTATCCTAAAAAACCATTTGCCC
>CAWVVS010000122.1:0-3830 GCA_963933655.1 uncultured Candidatus Thioglobus sp.
GTTTTTTGAAGTCCAAATCCACGCAACCAAAGCAAAAATAAGTGCGACCTTAATAAATCTTGAAAAATTTTTATTTTTTTTTACAGAATACCAAGAAGACTTGGATTGCTTTCTTTCTTCGAAAGCTAATTTAATGGATTCGGTTGTGCCATGACTGACAAAACTCATGTCACCAATTTTGGCGACTGATTGAATTCCCATCACACTATTTGAGATAAACACCTCATCCGATTCCATCAATTTATCCACACTAATGGAGTCAACATTGATTTGCATCCCAATCTCACTTGCAATCTCAAGAATAATAGCGCGGCGAGTGCCCTCGATACCGCAATTTTCAAGACGTGGTGTGCTCAGTGTATTAGCATAAATAGAGAAAATATTGCCTTGAGTAACAGAGATAATTTCCCCTTCCTCATCCAACATAATACCCTCATCTCTCTTTAAATCTGCCCTTGCTAGTATCTGCTCTAGGCGGTTACAATGCTTAATTCCGGCGAGCTTTGGATTTGATGAATAACCGCTTTCACAAAAACCCAAAGCAAGGTTTTGGTTTGGCGAAGATTTTAGCGGCTCAGAAACAATAACCATTCGGACAGGCTGAATGTCATCTGAAAAACCATAGCCTCGAAGCGACTCACCTCTTGATAAAATTATTTTGACAACACAATCGTTTAGGCGAGAAATGGATAACGCTTTCCTGATGTCACTCAACCAATAAGACTCGTCAACTGGCTCAATGCCTAGCTTTTTACAGCCCTTACTTAATCTCGCTGAGTGATAAGACCAAAAAAGGATATTTTTACTTTCAATAACGCAAGTTTCAAACAAACCATCGCCAAATTGAGTGTTGCGATTAAAAACAGTGGTTTTGGACTGCTTAGCGCCATTAATAAGAACAATTGGGGTCATATTTACTAATACCTTTTCATACTAAACTTATTATAAACAAACTACAACAGCCCTTTAAACTACCGAAAGCAGGTTTATAATATTCGAAACAATTGGATAAATTCAACAACGATGAAAGAGGCGCTTAGGAGGCTTGTAAACAACTTACTCGAGAGCGGCAAAGATCTACTTCCTATTGTTATTGTTATTGCCTTTTTCCAAATCGCCGTTCTGCAACGCCCAATACCCGATTTTAGTTCAATCATACTGGGTGCACTCTATATCCTAATTGGTCTAACACTGTTTATCTCAGGACTACGAGCTGGCCTTTTCCCAGTCGGTGAAAACCTAGCTCACGCCTTTGTTCAAAAAGGCTCATTATTGTGGTTGTTGGTGTTTGCCTTTGCTCTTGGTTTTGGCACGACGATCGCAGAACCTGCACTTATTGCAATCGCAAATGAGGCAGCCGACGTTGCAGCAATTGGCGGTATTATTCCTCAAGAACAGGTTGCTGTTGAGAGTTATGCCTATACACTCAGATTCACAGTAGCATTTGCCGTTGGATTATCAGTTGTGTTAGGCGTTATTAGAATACTCAAAGGTTGGTCCATTCAGTGGCTCATCATCGGTGGCTATCTATTGGTTCTATTAACAACGCTAGTAGCGCCTGAGTGGATTATTGGCATTGCTTACGATTCTGGTAGTGTTACCACTTCAACCATCACTGTACCTTTAGTTACAGCATTAGGCGTTGGATTAGCCAGTGGTATTCGAGGTCGTAACCCTCTTACCGATGGCTTCGGCATGATAGCCATTTGCTCATTATTACCTATTATTGCAGTGATGTTTTTTGGAATGCTGCTATGAGCTTCCTTGAGCCATTTATCGATATGTTTTGGGATATTGCACCAATTATTGCAACGATCTTCATATTTCAATTATTAATTCTTAAACAAAAAATACCGAACATTAAACAAGTATTGTTCGGACTACTGATGGTTTGGATCGGTTTAACATTTTTCATGTTAGGACTCGAAAAAGCATTATTTCCACTCGGCAGGTTAATGGCTGAGCAGCTCACCTCGCCGGACTTCCTTGGCAAAAAAGAGCTTTTCTGGTTTGATTATTACTGGGTGTATTTATTTGCAGCTTGCATTGGTTTCGCCACCACGATTGCAGAGCCGTCATTACTGGCCGTTGCAATCAAAGCCAATCAAGTTTCTGGTGGTTCGGTAAAGCCTTGGCCTCTGAGGATTGTGGTGGCGTTTGGTGTGGCCATAGGTATTGCATTAGGCAGTTATCGAATTGTTGTCGGCATACCGCTGCATTATTTTATTCTTACAGGGTATCTCATTATCATCGTTCAAACTTATTTTGCGCCAAAGCAAATCATTGCATTGGCGTACGACACAGGTGGAGTCACAACTTCGACTGTCACCGTTCCTTTGGTCGCCGCACTTGGCCTTGGCCTGGCAAGCACGATTGAAGGACGAAACCCGTTGATAGACGGATTTGGGCTCATTGCTTTTGCTAGCCTATTTGCGATTATGAGCGTTTTAGTTTATGTACAATTTAAACACTTGATAAACAAGTGAGGAGGATGTTATGCATTTTAAACTGATTATCGCTTTTGTAGATTGTAACAAAACCGATAAAATCTTGGTTTCAGCACGAGATAAAGGCGCGACTGGCTCAACTGTGATCTCCCAAGCTAGGGGGGAGGGCTCGCAAGATAAAAAGACTTTTCTGGGGTTGCACGTCGAATCACCCAGAGATGTTCTTTTAATGCTTGTTGAAGAGCACAACGCCAGAGAGATACTAGAAACCATTAACCAAGTGGGTGCTTTCGATAAAAAATCGCACGAAGGCATTGCTTTTCAAATTGATGTTGAAGATGCCGTGGGCGTCATGCATCAAGTTGATATACTTAACAAAACCTTAAAGGAGGAGTTATGAAAACCGACATACTTGTAAGAGATGTGATGTGGCCTCAAGTTGATGTAGTTGATCGAAGAATGACCGTGCAAGATGCACTCAACACCATGCAACATAAAAAAACTAAAATGTTGATTATTGACAAAGCCAATGAGAACGACGAGTACGGCGTGGTGCTGATGGGTGATATTGCTGGAAAAGTTATCGCAAGAAACAAAGCATTGGATCGAGTCAACGTCTATGAGATTATGAATAAACCCGCAATTTCAGTGCACTCAAAAATGCATGTGCGATATTGTGCGCGACTGCTGACACGATTCAACCTTTCTCGTTGCCCTGTCATTGATAACGGTAAAGTCGTGGGCGTTATTAGCTTAACCAGTATTGTCTTTAATAATAATGAATTAAAAGATTCCGACGAAACAATCTAATAACTTGCACTTTAGTTATACTGTCAGTAGCCTTAGTTTCGAATGACTGCTGATAATTACTAATTACGGGTCAAATAAAAAGAATATAATGGCTTATTTATAACTTAAATTATGCCTCATTCTAGAGTGTAGATTTACTTTTGTACAATTGAATAAACTAATTTTAAAAAATGATAAGATTACCCTTTAGATTAATAATAATAACCTTCGCAACTGCATTGTTTCTTTCTGGTTGTTCGGCCTCATCCAATGATGCGCCCAAGCTCGATGCAATTGCTAACGAAACAACCACGGAAGATCTTTATTCTACTGTTACTTTATCTGCTTCTGACCCTAACGGCGATCCAATAACCTATTCAGCAATAACTGATGAGTCCAACATTACCATTAGTGTTTCTGGCACAACTCTAACACTAACACCTGCCGCAAATTGGAATGGCGCGGCAACTATTACAGCCTCAGCCTCAGATGGTACAGATGTTGGCAGGCAAAGTTTCACACTCACCGTCACCCCTGTCAATGATGCACCAACGCTCGCCGCGATTAGTGATCAATCAACGGATGCAGACACCA
>CAWVVS010000123.1:0-3787 GCA_963933655.1 uncultured Candidatus Thioglobus sp.
AAATATAACCGAGCCAGAGCCCGCTTCCAACATGCCTAACAATACTTTCATTGCCGTTGATTTGCCAGCACCATTCGGGCCTACAATGACTGCCAATTCGCCCTTTTCCACTGCTACTGAACATTCGTGTAATATTGGCACTGGACCATAAGCCGCGACTAAGCTGTTTCCTTCCAAGTATGCCATTACGCCGATTCCTTTGTTTTGATACCTTGACCCAAGTAGGCATCGATAACAGCATGAGAGCTTTTAATCTCATCAGGTGTACCCATGGTTAGGATTTGACCTTCTGCCAAAACCACAACTGGGTTGCACAATCGTGAGATAAAGTCCATATCATGCTCAATCATACAAAATGTATAACCCCTCTCTTCATTTAAACGAAGAATCGCATCACCAATTTGCCTTAATAAAGTTCTATTAACGCCCGCGCCAACCTCGTCTAAAAGGACGACTTTCGCATCAACCATCATTGTGCGGGCGAGTTCTAGTAATTTTTTCTGACCACCAGATAGGTTGCCTGCTCGTTCATTTTTGAGATGGCTGATACTTAAAAAATCAATTACCTCCTCAGCTTTCTTTTGAAGATTTTTTTCTTCTTCTTGAATTTCCTTTCGTTTCAGCCAGGTATTAATCAAACTCTCACCAAGTTGATTCGCTGGCACCATCATCAAGTTTTCCAAAACACTCAGTGTTGGAAATTCGTGTGCAATTTGGAATGTTCTGAGGACGCCTTTGTGGAATAACTGATGTGACAAAAGGTCTGTTACATCTTCACCGTCTAGGATGATTTCGCCTGCTGTGGGTTGATAAAGGCCGGCAATAAGATTAAAAAGTGTCGTTTTTCCAGCACCATTTGGACCGACCAAGCCTGTAATCGAGCCGCGTTCGATGTGTAAATCTACGCCATCAACCGCTCTAATCCCACCAAAATGCTTGGCTAGGTTCTTGACTGTAATCATTCGACTTTTAAGAAGTACTCTCCTACTTCTTTTATTTAACTATGAAGCAGAGAATTATGCCGTAATATGCTCAAGTCTTTAATTAAATTTACAGAAATAAATCCAATGTCCAGGATAAACTACAAAAAAATACCTAAATTTTGCAGTTTATCTTGTCAGACCTGTCCTTCATTAATACTCATGATGAGCTTCATCCTTAATATATAACAAAGGGATCTCTAAACATACTGACCAGCAGCCCAACCTGAAGACCAAGCCCATTGAAAATTGTAACCGCCCAACCATCCGGTTACATCAACCGTTTCACCAATAAAAAACAAGCCTATTTGTCTTTCTGACTCCATTGTTTTCGATGACAAGCCATTAACATCAACACCCCCAGAACACACCTCAGCAGTGCGCATTCCCTCTGTACCACTTGGCTGTAAAGACCAATAATTGAGCGATTTTGAAAATTGTTTTAAATCACTTTGTTTTATTTCCCCTAAAGTTAACTCAGCCAATTCAATTTCGAGCAAAGTATTTGCCAGCCTTTCAGCAAATCTTCTTGGCAAGAGTTCGGACAATACGGTTTTAAGTGTGGCTTTTCCACGCATTTGCTGCGCTTCAAGTAGTACCTTAACAGCGTCCATTTCGGGCAATAAATTTATAACCAGTTTGTCGCCTTTATGCCAATAAGATGATGCCTGTAATGATGCTGGACCGCTGATACCACGGTGAGTAATCAACACGCCCTCTCTAAAGCTAACACCATTACAAGTGATAATCGCATCAATCGATAATCCAGAAAGATCTTTAAAGTACCGATCAATGTCATCCTGTTGAAAGGTAAACGGCACCAAGGCGGGTTTGAATGAATTAGATTTCATTCCAAACTGCTTTGCAATTTGCAAGCCGAAATCCGTGGCACCCATTTTAGGTATTGATGGACCACCTGTTGCTACCACGAGTGATTCAGCATTCACGGTTTCAGTTTGTGTGGTTATCGTATATTTCTTGTGAAATTTAATTTCTTCTACAACACTGTCAAGCGCGATAGTCACGCCAACTTGTCTGCATTCTTCAAGCAACATGCTAACAACGGCAGATGCCTTTTGTTCGCAGAACAATTGCCCTAGAGTTTTCTCGCTCCACTGCAAATGATGCTTTTCCATTAGAGCAATAAAATCCCATTGTGTATAACGAGATAAAGCAGACTTATGAAAATGAGAGTTTGGTGATAAATATGCCTCAGGCTCAGTATATAAATTAGTGAAATTGCAGCGACCGCCGCCCGAGATTAAAATTTTTTTACCGACTTTTTTAGCCTTCTCAATCAAAACAACCTTACGGCCACGCTTGCCCGCCTCAATTGCACACATGAGTCCTGCTGCACCGCCGCCAAGAATCACTACATCAGCATTCACAAGTTTAATTAAGGCAGAACTTTTTTAAATGTCTTGACGCAAACACTCTGATACACTCCAGCACCAACATAAGGATCGGCATCTGCCCAAGTCTGTGCAGCTGCCAAATCGTCAAATTCCGCAACAATGAGAGAGCCGGTAAAACCTGCCTCACCTGGTTCGTTAGTGTCTATTGCTGGATGAGGACCGGCCAATATTAAACGACCCTCATCCTTTAGTTGATTTAATCTTTCAACATGCGCAGGTCTTGCGCTCATGCGTTTTTCTAATGAATTCTCAAAATCTTCGGAAATAATGGCATAAAGCATGGCTAACTCCTACAAATCAAGCACATTCTGCATCGAATACAAGCCGCTCGGCTGATTACTTAACCAATCTGCGGCTCTAACTGCGCCATTAGCAAAAGTCATTCTTGAAGAAGCCTTGTGTGTTATCTCAACACGTTCACCTTCCATAAAAAAACTCACCGTATGCTCACCAACAACATCACCCCCACGGATCGTTGAAAAACCGATCGTTTGTCGATCGCGCGGCTCTTCAATACCCTCACGACCATAAACTGCACAAGTACTCAAATTTCTACCCAATGCATTTGCAACAACCTCACCCATCTTTAATGCAGTACCCGATGGTGCGTCCACTTTATGGCGATGGTGAGTTTCAACAATTTCAATATCTGCATCCTCACCAAAAACTTTGGCGGCAGTGTCTAACAGCTTAAGCGTTAAATTAACGCCGACACTCATATTCGGGGAAAAAACAATAGCAATATCATTGGCTGCATCTTCAATAAGCAAGAGCTCTTCATCACTAAAGCCAGTCGTGCCTATCACCATGCTTTTTCCAGCCTTCTGGCAAATAGCTAAATATTCAAGAGTTGCTTGTGGACGTGTAAAGTCAATCAATGTATCAAACTGATGAATGAATGAATTCAAATCATCTCCCTTGTCCAATGTCACCACTACAGTTGCCTTATCTGACTGGTTAATAGCGTCAATAATGGTTTGGCCCATACGCCCTAATGCTCCAACTACTGCTATTCTTGTCATTTTCTATTCTCCAGTGATAGGTCAATGATGATATAAGTAATAATATATAGCCTTGATGCTGATACAGTAACTCACTTAGTATTTTTCATTATTTTAAACGTTAGTTGATTAAAGTTAATCTAGTTGCTCGGCTTTGTCCTTAAATATACAGGGTATTTATGCTTTCCTTTCTTGGTAAAGCCGTAATATTTAAAAGTAATTTCACTACCAATTTCAGGTGGATTCTCTCTATCTTTATCTTTGAATCCTGAGCCAACTTTAAGAGTAATATTGTCATGAGTTTGGCAAAGAACAGAGCCCATTTTTCCTGTATATTTGCCTTTTCCTTCCAAAATTTCCAGCACAATACACTCGGTATCAAAATATTTTT
>CAWVVS010000124.1:0-3741 GCA_963933655.1 uncultured Candidatus Thioglobus sp.
TTTAGTTCGCAAAATTTAAGCTAGAATCCATATAGGGTCTCTTACTCGACAGCCTCAAGACTAACAACATTTTGATAACCCTTTGGCAGCATATTGCCACGCCGAGCTCTGTGACCCATGTAGTTTGTTAAATCTGTAAACTTAATGCTTAAGTGTTGTTTCCCTGAATAGACTTTTAACTTTTGTTCATCGTTAAGAACACATAAACCAACCACAAACTCCTCTCTTACCTTGGCGTCTTTACTTGGAATTTGTATTAACTTATTACCTTTGCCTTTTGAAAGTTGCGGTAATTCGACAACAGGAAAAATTAACAATCTGCCGCGATTAGTTGCTACAGCAACGAACTGACTTTCAAGGCTCACTACGAAAACAATGCTCATCACTTTAGATTCGTTTGGTAAAGTAATGGTATTTTTTCCAGATTTTGTTTTAGAGCATAAATCACCTAAAGTTGAAATAAAACCATAACCTGCGTCTGAAGCTAACAAGATTAGCTGAGATTCGTCACCCATCACCACGTCCTTAAACTCAGCACCCAGTGGTGGTGTTAGTCTACCCGTTAGTGGCTCGCCCTGCCCCCTGGCACTCGGTAAGCTATTGGCAGAAAGTGAGTAAGCGCGCCCAGTTGAGTCCATAAAAAAGGCGAGCTTATTACTTTTACCTTGGGCACTTTTGAGATAAGAGTCGCCAGATTTGTAGTTAAGTGATGCAGGATCAATGTCATGACCTTTTGCAGCCCTTACCCAGCCTTTGTCACTTAATACTACAGTGACATTTTCAGCAGGGGTTAAATCTTCATCACTAAAAGATTGCGCTGATGCAACATCTTGAATAATTTGACAACGACGCTGATCACCAAATTCGTCAACAATTGCTTTTAATTCTTTTTTAATAAAGGTTTTTAAGCGAGTATCACTAGATAGAAGCAGTTCAAGAGTTTTTCGCTCTTTGCCGAGCGCTTCTTCTTCACTCTTTATTTTGACTTCTTCCAGTTTTGCCAAGTGGCGTAACTTCAACTCAAGAATGGCTTCGGCCTGAATGTCACTGAGTTTAAAGTTCTTTATTAGCACTGGTTTAGGCTTATCCTCCGCTCGAATGATGGCAATGACTTCATCAATATTCAGATAGGCGACCAATAAACCTTCAAGGATATGTAAGCGATCAAGAATTTTACCCAACCGGTATTCCAATCGATTAACAACAACCTGAGTTCTGAATTGTAGCCACTCTTTAAGCAATGGAATTAGCGCCTTCACTTGAGGTTTGCCATCAAGACCAATCACATTCATATTGACACGATAATTTTTCTCAAGATCTGTAGTGGCAAATAAATGCAGCATCAACTGTTCGGCATCTACTCTGTTGGAGCGCGGTACAATAACAATACGCGTTGGATTTTCATGATCAGATTCATCACGAATATCATCCACAAGAGGCAGTTTTTTGGCGCGCATTTGGTTGGCAATTTGAGTAATAACTTTAGCGCCAGACGTCTGGTAAGGTAGAGCCTCAATTACAATTTCACCATCTTCTTTAACATAGCTGGCACGCATCTTCACTGAGCCATGGCCACTTTCATACACTTGGCGCAACTCTTTTTCAGAGCTAACAATATAAGCGTTCGTCGGGTAATCTGGGGCTGGAATAATTTGTAGTAAAGTGTCAAGATCTGTTGAGGGTTTTTCAAGTAACTTAATACAAGCCAACATCACCTCGGTTAAATTATGTGGCGGCACATCAGTTGCCATACCAACCGCAATGCCCGAAGTTCCATTGAGTAATAAATTAGGCACTTGAGCTGGCAGCTGTTTTGGTTCTTGCAGTGAACCATCAAAATTATCAGCCCAATTTACCGTACCTTGATTGATTTCACTAAGCAAAAGATCTGCATAAGGCGATAACTTAGATTCCGTATAACGCATCGCAGCGAAAGACTTGGGATCATCCGGAGCACCCCAGTTACCTTGTCCATCAATAAAAGGGTAGCGATAAGAAAATGGCTGAGCCATCAACACCATTGCTTCATAACAAGCACTGTCACCATGCGGGTGAAATTTACCCAACACGTCACCGACGGTTCTTGCTGATTTTTTGAATTTAGCAGTAGACTTTAAACCCAGCTCGCTCATCGCATAAATAATGCGTCGCTGGACAGGCTTTAGCCCATCGCCAATAAACGGCAGTGCGCGATCAAGGATGACATACATTGAATAGTCAAGATAAGCACGCTCACTAAACTCACCTACACTCTGTTGCTCAAGGCCAATTTGGCTCATTCGTTCCTTTGTCTGCTAATTGATTTTGCACGGGGGTGCCGTGCGGTTTGTACTATTTTAATTCAACTCGAGGTTGGTTAAGATAATTTATTAACCAGGAGGCCAAGTCATTTTCCGTCCACCTAAGCAATGAAGATGAATATGAAAGACGCTTTGAGCCCCATCACCATTGCAATTCATCACCAAACGGTAACCTTTCTCAGCAAAACCACGCTCCTTTGCAAGCTTGCTCGCTGTCAAATTTAACAGCCCTAGAAGCTCGGCATTATCTGCATCATTAGGTGTTGAGATGTGCTCTTTCGGAATCACCAGAAAATGCTCTGGCGCTTGGGCATTAATGTCTTTAAATACCAATACTTTTTCATCCTCATAGAGTTTTTCAGCAGGAATATCACCAGTAATAATCTTACAAAATAAGCAATCAGTCATTCTTTTTTTTCCTTTTTAATCCTCAGCAGTGCCAATAATCGTCCTACCAATATTTAGGGTAGCTTCGATCACTGCTGATATTGTTATAAAAAAGCGCCACCACGACCAATAAAATCGCACCGACAAGAGTTGGCATCCATAAAAAATCCCAAGCAGGTGCTGTCAAAAATACGATAAATGGGTTTGACCCTGCAGGTGGATGTGGCACTCTTAATATTTGCATGAGCGACAAGGCAACTGCTAAGGATAATGCCATGCTCCACCATTCGGGTCCCAGAAAATGGAAAAAAGCTAAACCCACTAAAGTTGAAATAAAGTGACCGCCGATTACATTTCTGGGTTGTGCAAATGGCGTATCAGGCAGAATAAATATCACAAAAATAGATGCACCAAAAGAGCCTAAGATCAAAGGATAGTTGCTGTAGTCAGCCAGAAATCCAATTACACCTGCCGCTATAAGTGCACCGAACCAGACAAAACACACTTGTTTAAGTGCTGGTGGTGGTGGCACATTGGCGGATAAGCCTTTGAATTTAGATAAATATGACATAAGGCTCCTCGATATTAAACAAATGATGCAAGCTTATTATATCGAGAGTCATTCAAAATTGTTCGCAAAATAGTCACTTAAAGCCTTGGATAGAGTGTTTCTGTATGGCCATCAATAGCCAAAATTTGGCCTGAAATATGCTTGGCAAAATCTGATGCTAAAAAACAGATTGAATGTGCAATTTCTTCAGGATCAACAAAACACTGCATTGAGGTGCCAATCGCATACATCCTACGTACCTCTTCCGGCTGAATATTATCAGCTTGTGCGTGTGCACTAATCACCCTCTCCATTCTGTCTCCATTCACATTGCCCGGCACAATACCATTGACTCGAATATTTTCTGGGCCCAACTCCATTGCCAGGGTTTTAGTAAAGCCTGTAACCCCCCATTTTGCCGCTGCATAGGGCGTACGATTTGGGAAGCCAAGTATACCAGCACCAGAAATTAAATTAATAATCACACCGCTTTGTTGTGCTTTA
>CAWVVS010000125.1:0-3733 GCA_963933655.1 uncultured Candidatus Thioglobus sp.
AACACAACGGCATCAAATTGGCTCTGCAATTCAGACACGCTCACATCTTTACCAATATCAGTACTGGTGACAAATTCAATGCCTTCGGCTCTGAGCAAGTCAACACGACGATTAACCACGTCTTTGCCTAATTTCATATTGGGAATACCGTACATCAGCAAACCACCGATTCGATCACTGCGCTCATAAACCGTCACTAGGTGACCCATTTGATTTAGCTCATCGGCAGCCGCAAGACCAGCAGGGCCCGAACCAACAACCGCAACTGTTTTGCCTGAACGGCTGTGCACCTCTCTAGGAACAATCCAGCCCTCCTCAAATCCTCTATCAACAATTGACTGTTCAATATTCTTAATGGTTACTGCAGGATCGTTAATGCCCAAAACACACGAACCCTCACAAGGTGCTGGGCAAACTCGGCCCGTAAATTCAGGGAAATTATTTGTTTTGTGCAGGCGCTCAAGCGCTTCACGCCAATGGTTGGTGTAAATCAGGTGATTCCATTCCGGGATGAGGTTGTCAATTGGACAACCATCAGAGGATTGACAAAAAGGTACGCCGCAATCCATGCACCGTGCGCCCTGTTGTTGGAGGTGTCCAATATCATGAGTTCCGGAGAAAATTTCATCGTAGTCGTTTATACGAACCTCTACAGCGCGATACGACTCAACTTCACGATCAAATTCTATAAAACCCGTTACCTTGCCCATTAATTAATTCTTTGTATTTCGCACAGCCCTTAATTATGCCACAATCTCAAGTATTTCTCGGTCTAAAACTTCACCATAAGGAAGTAACAATCATAATATGAAAGCATACTTGCCCAGACTCAGGGAATTGAAAGTTGTTTAAACTCCATGATTAAAGAGTTATTAGTCATGCCAAATGCTTTGAATATTCACTCCAATATTCTCCTTCGACAAATCAAAATGACAACGACTCCACCACTGTCATTGTCACTTTGTCATTTTTCCAAAATATATCACCTGGTGCGCCTTGTGTGCAACAAAGATAGTCTGTATAATTGTCGTTTTTTCCAAATTCAATAGGTAACAACGTGAATTTAATCGATCAAATTGAGGCTGAGCAACTTAGAACAGATATTCCTGAATTTTCTCCAGGTGACACCGTTGTCGTACAAGTAAAAGTTCGCGAGGGTAGCCGTGAAAGACTACAGGCTTTTGAAGGTGTTGTTATTGCTAAGAAAAATCGTGGTATTGGCTCAGCATTTACTGTGAGAAAAATTTCTCATGGCGAAGGCGTTGAAAGAGTTTTTCAAACGCATTCTTCTTTAATTGACAGCGTGACTGTTAAGCGTAGCGGTAAAGTTCGTAAAGCGAAACTTTACTACTTGCGTGGTCTTACAGGTAAAGCGGCTCGTATTACTGAGAAGCTTAAAAAGAGATAAGCGCAACATTATTTTAAAAATGCCAGTTTTTACTGGCATTTTTTTTGCCTGATCCTCACGCTCTCAAGTAGAATGATTAACATGGACGCTACGTTAATCGAGCAATTTATTGATCACTACTGGCTTAGCTCTGGCGCTAGTAAAAATACTCTATCGGCTTACCGCTCTGATCTCAATATATTCCAAAAGTGGCTTAATGCCAATACATTCTCATCAGTCGATTCAAAATGCATACAAGATTATTTCAGCGAGAGACAACAAAAGGGCATGAGCGCTTCAACACAAGCGCGCATACTCACTTGTATGCGCCTATTCTTTCATTATCTTCACAACAATGAACTGATTAAAAACAACCCTGCAACAGAGCTTTCACACCCCAAACAAGAACAAAAATTACCTGTTTTTTTAAACATTGAGGAAGTTGAAAAACTCCTAGGAACGCCGGATCAAAACACCACAATTGGTAAGCGCGACAGATCCATGCTTGAGCTACTATATTCTTGTGGGTTGAGAGTGTCTGAACTGATCAATCTCAGTTATCACAACATTCACCTGCGAGATGAATACATTCGAATTCATGGCAAAGGCAACAAAGAAAGGATGTTGCCAATGGGTGAGATTGCGATTGATTATTTAACGGCTTACGAACAAGAAGCAAGGCCTCTACTGCTCAAAAATGGCCAGTGTGACAGTTATTTCCTCTCCAACCGTGGCAAAGCCATGAGTCGGCAGAATTTCTTTTATATCATCAAATCTTACGCTATGCAGGCAGGCATCGATAAACCGCTATCACCGCACTCACTACGCCATGCTTTTGCCACGCACTTAGTGCAAAAAGGCGCTGATTTACGTTCGGTACAACTAATGCTCGGACATAGCGATATTTCCAGCACGCAGCTTTATACTCACATTCAAAACGCACAGCTCAAAGCACAACATGCTAAGCATCATCCGAGGGGGTGAATTTTTCTCAAAGAATCAAAACCCTCTTTTCGAGATCTTAGATTTCTCATTTAAATTTGCCGCCTTTCTGGATGAGCACGTGAGCCCTTTAAGAATAGAGAAATAACAAAACCTAGAGGAGGAGATTTGAAAAATTTCTGAAAAAGGATTTCACCCAAAATATTGGAAATAATCGATATGACCTGAAAATCACTCTTGAAAAGTGATTTTCTTGTCAAAAAATGGTTACTTTTGAGAAAAAATGGTTGTTTTAACGACTTTTATTAACTTTTAAGTGCTATATATTGATTTTTAACAACAAAATTTAGAAATTTAGCAAATAATTGAAATGGTATAAAACACGAGTAAGAATGGCTTTAGCAAATAAGTTTGGATTTTTGCTTGCCATTTTCATCAAAATTATTGGGGTTAAGCCAAGTTTGATAAGCTTTCTTGATTCTTGGCCAATCAGTATCAATAATGGCATACCACGATGTATCACGATTACGTCCCTTGTACATCGTTGCTTGTCGCCAAAGCCCTTCGAAACGAAAGCCAAATCGTTCTGCGGCTTTTTTTGAAGGTGCATTAAGGGTATCACACTTCCATTCATAACGCCTATAACTCAACTCATCAAATACTCGAGCCATCATTAAATACATGGTTTCTGTTGCCATGGGTGTTTGTTGCATTTTGGGTGAAAAGTGAATATGCCCAACTTCAATAGTGCCAACTTCTGGTGTAATTCTTAAATAACTCGCCATACCCACAATTTCATCATTGTTTTGATTGATAACCACATAAAAAAGTGGGTCGTTGCTAGTAGAATAAGCATTAAGCCATTCGATAAAACAAGGCAAATCTTCAAATGGTCCGTAAGGTAGATAGGTCCAGTTATGTTGGTTTGAGTCCTCTGCAAAAGCCTCAAAAAGACCTTGAGCATGCCGAGAAACATCAAGTGACTCCAATCGACAAAAATGACCAATCATCGTTTTATGCGATGGCGGTTGACACGGTTGCCAATTATCTATGTCGACACCTATCGGCTGGCCAAGTGAATTGTTATTTATTTCAATGCCCATTTACAATCTCCCTATTATTAATCAATTATCGATACGTTAGAAGCAACTGCGCCATAATGAAAAACATGGGTAAAGCAATGATGGATGCGACCGACCAGAAAATAACATAAGCCGTTGGGCCAACTTTAAAAGATTCACCAAAAAATGGTGATTCTGATTCAGATGGTGCTTCGCCAGCCCTTAATACTTTTGGGAATAAATAGCGGTTCTCCCACAATTCCCAATACAATAAAAAACCAATCATCGCCAACACAACCCATGCTGATTCTGGCTTGGGAATGTAAACACCGTAATAAAATAA
>CAWVVS010000126.1:0-3713 GCA_963933655.1 uncultured Candidatus Thioglobus sp.
CGCCACACAAATGGTTGTTGAGAGACAACTTGCTCAGCAAAATATCACTAAAACTGAGGTTGGTCGCGAACAATTTATTGAAAAAATATGGGATTGGAAGCAACAATCTGGTGGCACAATTACGTCACAAATGCGCAGACTTGGTGCCTCTGTGGATTGGAATCGTGAGCGCTTTACCATGGATGACGGCCTTTCAGATGCCGTACAAAAAGTCTTTGTCGACTTATTTAACGAAGGTCTCATTTATCGTGGCAAGCGCTTAGTCAATTGGGATCCTGTGCTATTAACAGCTGTCTCAGACTTGGAAGTTATTAATACCGAAGAGCAAGGATTTCTCTGGCATATTCGATATCCTGTTGCTAATTCTGACGAAGTGTTGGTGGTTGCTACAACAAGACCCGAAACCATGCTTGGTGATACTGCTGTTGCTGTACATCCTGATGATGCGCGCTACAAACATCTAATAGGCACACTGATTAATTTACCATTTACCGATCGGAAAATCCCTATTATTGCTGATGATTATGTCGATATGAAGTTTGGCACAGGTTGTGTGAAAATCACCCCAGCGCATGACTTTAACGACTACGAAATGGGTCAAAGACACAATCTTGAAATTATTAATATTCTTACAGATGACGCCAAAATTAACGACGATGCGCCCGAAGCTTATCAGGGTCTTGATCGTTTCATTGCTCGCAAACAAATTGTTAAAGATTTAAAAAGCCAGGACCTCCTCGAAAAAATCGAACCACACACTCTAATGACGCCCCGAGGCGATAGAACCAACACCGTTATTGAGCCGTATATGACAGACCAATGGTTTGTCAAAATTCAGCCATTAGCTGGTCCAGCGATCGATGCTGTAAAAAACGGTGACATTCGTTTTGTGCCTAGCAATTGGGAAAAAACGTATTTTAATTGGATGGACAACATCCAAGATTGGTGTATTTCTCGCCAAATATGGTGGGGTCACCGCATCCCGGCTTGGTATGATGAATCTGGCAAAATATACGTTGCAAACAGCCTTGAAGATGCTCAGAAACAAGCCGGAGAAGGTGTGATTCTCAAGCAAGATGAAGACGTTCTAGATACTTGGTTTTCATCAGCACTTTGGCCTTTTTCAACGCTGGGTTGGCCAGAAAAAACGCCTGAATTATCACGTTTCTACCCTACCAATGTTTTGGTAACAGGCTTTGACATTATCTTCTTCTGGGTTGCCAGAATGATTATGTTTGGTCTTAAATTTGCTGGCGATGTGCCTTTCAAAGATATTTATATCACCGGTCTTATTAAAGATGGTCAAGGCCAAAAAATGAGCAAGTCCAAGGGCAATGTACTTGATCCAATTGACCTTATTGACGGCATCACTTTACATGATTTACTAGAAAAACGAACTCAAGGAATGATGCAACCTGAGATGGCGGCAAAAATCAAAAAACAGACAGAAAAAGAATTTACTGATGGCATTCCTTCATTCGGCGCTGATGCATTAAGATTTACTTTTGCCGCACTCGCCACTTTCGGTCGCGATATTAAATTTGATCTAAAGCGTGTTGAGGGTTATCGTAATTTCTGCAATAAGTTGTGGAACGCTTCACGCTTTGTTCTAATGAAGCTTGAGGGTCAATCTATTAATGAAAATGCGCCTATCTCTACATCCGATGAATGGATATTGTCTCGCCTTCAACACACCAAAATTGCTGTTGAAAAACACTTAGCAGATTATCGACTCGATCTTATGAGTCAAACACTTTATGAATTTGTATGGCACGACTATTGCGATTGGTATTTAGAGCTTTCAAAACCGCTGTTGGATAGCGATAATACACGTGCTGGCACTCAAGCAACGCTTATTAAAGTTCTTAGTGAAATCTTAGTTTTGCTTCACCCAATCATTCCATTTATCACCGAAGAAATTTTCGAACAATGCCAATCATTGACTAACAATGATTCGGAAAGACTCATTACCAAATCCTATCCAGAAATTGAGCAGAACCTTATATCTTCTTGTGCAGAAACTGAATTGGAGTGGTTACAGGGTTTTATTTTAGGCGTTCGTCAAATTAGAGGTGAAATGAATATCGCTCCTGGCAAGCCATTGCCTTGCTTTATTCAAAACAGCAATAGTACAGATAAAAAATACCTTAAAAATAATCATTCAATTTTAACAACGATTGCGAAACTTGAGCTTATCACTCAATTATCAGACTCCGATGAAGCTGACGATTCTGCAACCGCATTGGTTGGTGAAATGAAAATCTTAATTCCACTGGCGGGGCTTGTTGACAAAAAACAAGAAATAGCTCGACTAAACAAAGAAATTGAGAAATTAACCAAGCAACAACAACAATTTTCAGGCAAACTCAACAATGACAAATTTGTTTCGGGTGCGCCAGAGGCTGTTGTCGAAAAAGAACGGCACAAGCTGTACTCAGTAGAACAAGCACTTAATGATTTGGGTCAACAATTGGATAAAATATCAGCTCTATGAAATATTTAAAAATTCTATCGTTAGCAATGATCGTCTTTAGTACGGCGGTAAGTGGTGAATCTTTTGTCTATATTACCGATCAGGTTGATATCCCCGTGCGCTCTGAAAAAGTATTTGGCGACAACATTGTTCGATCCTTACCGTCAGGCACAGAGCTTTCTATATTGCAGGCTACAGAAGATGGCTGGACGCAAGTTCAATACGAAAAAACCATTGGTTGGATCGTCTCAAGATACCTAACCAATAACCAACCTACACGTGTCCTGTTAAAACAATTAACAACAAAAAACAATGCTAACAAATTACTTATTACCAAGTATGTAGCTGAAAAAGAGCAACTGGAAAACCAAATCTCTTTATTGAACCAAGAGAACGCTGACCTGATAATTCAGAACTCAAAATCTCAAGCCGAAAAAGCGCATATTGAGCAAATATATGAAGACGCACTTAAACTTGAGCATGAAAATGAAAAACTCATGCAACAGATGCTGCAACTAAAAACTGAGCTCCAATTAGCTGAGAATAATAACCAAATAGAAAAAGATACAAGTTTAAGAAATTGGTTTATGGTGGGAGCTTTGGTATTATTTTGTGGCATGATCATTGGTTTTATTCTGCCAAACCTGATGAGACGCAGGCACACTAATTCTAATTGGAGAAAACTATGAATTTGTTAAAAAAAGCATTGACCTTTGATGATGTATTATTAGTGCCAGCACATTCTACTGTTATGCCAAAAGAGGTAGACCTAACAACGCAGCTCACTAAAAATATCATGCTTAATACCCCTATTTTATCGGCAGCGATGGACACAGTAACAGAGGCTAACCTTGCTATTGCTATTGCTCAAGAAGGCGGCATTGGCATTATTCATAAAAACATGTCAGTCGCCGCTCAAGCAAAAGAAGTATGGAAGGTCAAAAGATTTGAATCGGGCATTATCAGAGACCCAATTAGTATTGATCCAAAAGCAACCATTAAGGATGTGTTTAACCTCCAGGCGCATCATGGTATTTCTGCCCTGCCGGTTGTTTCCAACAATGTTGTTGTAGGTCTTATCACCAGCCGAGATGTTCGTTTCGAAACGCGCCTAGATGCATTAGTTGAAAGTATCATGACCCCGCAACAAAACCTTATCACCGTTCGCGAAGGTGCCTCTATGGAAGTTGTTCGTGCGCTGTTACAAAAACACAGAATTGAACGCGTTTTGGTCACGGAT
>CAWVVS010000127.1:0-3681 GCA_963933655.1 uncultured Candidatus Thioglobus sp.
GAAGGTGACAGTTCGGGTGACAAAATTATTAAATCAATTTCATTGTCGCTAACAAGTTCACTTAACTCTTCAACTTTACCCTTACCGATAAAAAATTTTGCTGAAGCAAAGCTTCGCTTCACACTAATGGTTTGGATAATATTAAGGCCAGATGAGGCTGCGAGTTGCTCGAACTCCTCAACGCCGTTAGAGATGTGTCGGTTGCTGCTCAGTTCGATATAAACAAGTATTGTTCGCTCGCCCTGACCAACTGCTTTCTTTTGCCGATCGAATAACTCCGTTGCCATTAATCTTTAAGAATTGGGTGGGAGGTGGATCGAGTGATCAACTGGCCTTTCTCTTCGTGTCAGATTGTTGTTCAGTGATGTGTAAAATAATGGGTTGTTTTTTACCTTCAACCACCGCTTTGTCAATGATGACTTCTTTCGCAGTTTGCATTGATGGCATCTCAAACATCGTATCTAACAACAAGCCTTCTAAAATTGCACGCAAACCTCTGGCGCCAGTCTTTCTCTTTATGGCAAGCTTTGCAATCTCAGAAAGTGCTGCTTTTCTGAAAGTCAGTTTCACACCCTCCATCGAAAACACTTCTTGAAATTGTTTAATAACAGAATTTTTTGGCTTAGTGAGAATTTCAATTAAAGCACTTTCATCCAGTTCACTAAGAGAAGTATGGACTGCCAAACGACCAACTAGCTCAGGAATCAAGCCAAACTTGATAAGATCATCGGGCTCTAGGAGGTTGAAAAGCTCGCTTAATGTTTTTTTACTTTTCTCATCTTGCACATCAGCTGAAAAGCCAATGCCGGTTGCTTTTTCAACTCGACGGTCAATCACTTTTTCAAGGCCGTCAAAAGCACCGCCACAAATAAACAAAATTTTTGAAGTGTCAACATCAATAGTTTCTTGGTTCGGATGCTTTCTTCCACCTTGAGGAGGTACAGAAGCAATCGTGCCTTCAATCAACTTTAACATTGCTTGCTGAACACCTTCACCAGACACATCTCGTGTGATCGAAGGTGAATCTGAACGACGAGATATTTTATCAATTTCATCAATAAAAATAATACCTTGCTCAGCTCTAGCGGGATCAAAGTCGCACTTTGATAACAAGCTTTTAATGACGTTCTCCACATCATCACCGACATAACCTGCCTCTGTCAGAGTCGTGGCATCTGCTACCGTAAACGGAACATTAAGGAACCGTGCTAAAGTTTGCGCTAATAGAGTCTTACCACTGCCAGTTGGGCCGATTAAAAGAATATTGGATTTATCCAATTCAACTTCATTGGAAATGTAGTCAGTCTTCAGGCGTTTGTAATGATTATAAACCGCTACAGACAAAACTTTTTTCGCATGAGATTGACCAATCACATACTCATTTAAAAAACTAAAAAGTTGTGTTGGTGTGTAGCTCCAATCTTGATAATCTTCTGCCACCTCTTGGGGTATTTGATCTTGAATCAAATCGTAGCACGACTCTATGCATTCATCACAAATATAAACGCCAGGACCCGCAATGAGACGATTAACCTCGTCTTTGTGCTTGGAGCAAAATGAGCAATGTAAATCTTGTGTGTTTTGTGACATGGGTAGATATAAGCTTAGCGCTTAGTCAGTACTTTGTCAATCAAACCGTATTTTTCTGACTCGCTTGCCGACATAAAATTGTCTCTATCGGTATCTTTTTGAATGGTTTTTAAGTTTTGCCCAGTATGGCTTTTAAGAATGTTGTTTAACTTATCTCTCACTTTTAGTATCTCTTGGGCATGAATATCGATATCACTTGCTTGACCAGAGAAACCACCCAAAGGTTGGTGGATCATACAACGTGCGTGTGGTAGCGCAAATCGCTTATCCTTGGCGCCAGCACTGAGGAGTAATGCCCCCATACTTGCCGCTTGACCAATGCAAAGCGTTGAAACATCTGGCTTAATAAATTGCATGGTGTCGTAGATCGCCAAACCAGCAGAAACCGAACCACCTGGCGAATTAATGTATAAATGTATGTCTTTATCTGGATTTTCAGACTCCAAAAACAATAACTGTGCGACAATGACATTAGCACTGTAATCTTCAACAGGGCCTACTAAAAAAACAACGCGCTCTTTAAGTAATCTTGAATAAATATCATAAGCTCTCTCACCTCGACCAGAGCTTTCGATCACCATTGGAATTTGATGTAAGTTTTGGATAGACATATTTTATTGCTGTTTTGCCATAATTTCTAAGAAATCTTTCTTGGTCAAGTTAATCTTGGCTTGCTCAGAGATTAAATTAACAATCATCTCTTCTACAACAACAGACTCAATACCAGACATTCTTTGTGGGTCTGCGTTGTACCAATCAAGCATCTGCTGTGCATTTTCACCATACGAGCTTGCCATAAGTTGAAGTTTAGCATCAACCAATTCTTTGTCAGCTTTAATTTCATTGTCATTGGCAATTTTATTTACCAATAAACCTAATTTTACACGGCGCGTTGCCTCTTCCTGAAATAAGCCTTCAGGTAGATTGCCTTTCGTAGGAACGCCCTGCTGCTCCATTCTACTTGCCATATCACTTTGAAGTTTATTCGCTTCTTCATCAACACTGCCTTGTGGCACGTCAAACTCATTTGCTTCAAGAAGCGCCGTGAACACGACATCTTTATTCTTCTGCATTAGGCGTGAGTCAAGTTCGGTATTCATTTGAGTAATCATTCGAGTCTTCATTGATTCGAAATCTTTCTCACCAAAATGCTTGGCTAAAGAGTCGTCAAGTTTCACCTCTTTAGGTGAGCCAACTTCATTTACTTTGACTTTAAATACTGCTGATTTTCCAGATAATTCTTCTACTGAATATTCTTTGGGAAATGTTGCGTTAACCTTAAGTTCTTTGCCAGCTACAACATCGATTAAACCAGACTCAAAGCCATCAATCATCGTACCTCGACCCAAGATAATCTCAAAACCTTCTGCTGCACCACCTTCAAAAGACTCACCATCAACCATTCCTTCAAAGTCAATAATCAAGCGATCGCCTGTTTTTGATTTTCTTTTAACAGATTTATATTCTGTCGCGCTATCTTGTAATTCTTGTAGAGCTCTTGCTTCGTCTTCTTCAGAAACTTCTGCACCAATCTGATCAATGGTTAAATCGCCCAAAGGCGCTACATTTATTTCAGGAAATACTTCAAATTCTAACGTATAGCTAAAAGTTTCCTTATCATCTAAATCAACTCCTGTCAGTGCAGGTTGTGCTGCAGGAATAACCTCGGCATCTTTCAAGGCATTCTCTAAAGACTCGCTAACCATTTCATTGGTAGCATCTGAATTTGCATTAGCGCCAAAACGTTTGCGTAATATTGCAACTGGAACCTTGCCTTTTCTGAAGCCGTCAATTTTGGCATTCTTACTAAGATTAGTGATAATTTTGTCTTTTTTCTCGTTAAAAGAATCAATTGGTAATTCAACCTTAAGAGATCTTTTTAAACCCTCTAATGTGTTTAATGAAGTCTTCATGTATTGCGTCCGTAACTAGCTTTAAAAAACAAAAGATTATACATGATTTTAGTTGCCAATAAAAAAGGCAGTTGATACTGCCTTTTATTACTGAGTGACGCTTAAGAGCGTTAAATAATTTTGTTAATGCAATCCAGCAATGTATTGTGCTAGAGCTTCTATCTCGAGTGTTGTTAAA
>CAWVVS010000128.1:0-3587 GCA_963933655.1 uncultured Candidatus Thioglobus sp.
AGGCACTATAAATTACCCCCATTAACTTCTTTAGCTACATTCGAGACAGCAGCACGCCACCGAAGCTTTAAAGGCGCCGCTGAAGAACTAGGGGTCACTCCAGGTGCTGTGAGTCACCAAATAAAATTTCTTGAAACAGAGCTGGCTCTTTCATTGTTTGACAGAAAACACCACGGTAACAACTTAACCGATCATGGTGAGTCTTTATTTGCCGTACTTCAGTCTAGTTTTTCAGCCGTCTCCTCGACTCTGGCCAACCTTAGAAGATCGGCCAATGATCATGAAGTGACTATCAGTGCAACAACAGCAGTTTCAGGCTTATGGCTAACACCACGTTTATCTCAATTTTGGCGTGCCCATCCAGAAATTCCGGTTAACCAACACGTTACCGACAATCCAAGTTCTCAAGGAGTTGCTGTCGATTTGAAAATTTGTTACGGATTTGTGGAAAATGAATCAAACCAAAAACACACCTTATTCCATGATGAATTAGTACCTGTTTGTAGTCCTAAATTTGCTAAAGAAAACCCCAATCCAACCATTGAGGAGTTAGCGCAACTCTCCCTTATCCACTTAAGGGCGAAAGATAAAAACTGGTCGAATTGGTTTTCTTGGTTTAGTGCGCTTGGATATAAAGGAAAAATTTCTCACGGCACCCATGTTAATAACTACATGATCGCCCTCCAAGCAGCAAGCGATGGCACCGGTATTGTTCTGGGATGGAAACACCTTGTTAAACCAAAGATTGATAGTGGTGAATTAGTAATCCTGGGCGACACCTCTATTCCGGCGCCTTCTGCAATTTACATCATGAGTGAAAAAGAAGATCTGTTGCCTGAGAATGTTAAGGCACTTAGAGATTTTCTTACCGTAAAACCTTAGGCAGCTAGTCTGTGTTATTCCTCTTGAATTAATTTCAATTTTTTCTAAGAAATTAATTAGAAGCATTCATTACAACAAAATTGTATCATGTCGTTTTTTAACTCGACAATACAATTATGTCTGCAATACCCCTGACTAATATAGATGCCGTTCTAAATCCAATTGAGCTCGCCAAAGGCTTGCCGAACGAGCACTATACCAGTAACGATGTTTTTGAAGAAGAAAAACAAGCCGTTTTATTCAACAACTGGTCAGCCATTGGTTTTGCTAAAGATATTCCTGAGTCTGGTGATGCTAAGCCAATCAACTTCATTGGCATGCCTCTTTTGATAGTGCGTGATAATGATAACAGTGTTTATGTATTCCAAAATACTTGTCGTCACCGTGGCATGATTTTAGTTCAAGAGCCTACAAAAATAATCGGCGCTATCCGCTGTCCTTATCATTCATGGTGCTATAAGCTGAGCGGCGAACTTTGTGCAACACCAATGGTTGGTGGCCCTGAAAAGAATACTCACGAAGCAATAAACTACGGCGATCTCGGTCTTTATAAAATTCGTTCATACGTTTGGCAAGACATTATTTTTGTTAATATTTCAAACAATGCAGCAGAATTTGAAGACTATGCCGCGAAGGCAATCGGGCGATGGAAGGAGTTCGAAAAACCCCTCTATCACGGAGGGCAAAGCTCCTCATTCGAGCTGTGTCTTAATACCAACTGGAAGCTAGCCGTTGAAAACTATTGCGAGAGCTATCACCTACCATGGGTGCACCCTGAGCTTAATATAACTTCCAAAATAGAAGACCATTACGACATTGAGGAATCGGGTCATTTTTCAGGTCAGGGTTCGCACGTCTATACTCAAATGAGGACTGAAAATGGCGATGTATTTCCAGATTTTGAGGGACTTTCAAGTAAGTGGGATACCGGCAGTGAGTACCTTTCGTTTTATCCAAATGTACTTTTAGGAGTACATAGAGACCATGTTTACGCGATTATCATTGAGCCAATCAGTACCCACAAAACAAAAGAGCATGTGTCAATATACTACGCTCAAAAACCAGAAGAAATGTTATCATTAAGTGCGCTGGTTGATACCAATTCGAAATTTTGGAAAATGGTTTTTTTAGAAGATGTAGGCGTCGTTGAGGGCATGCAACTCGGTAGGCACGGCTTGCTGTTTGATGGTGGAAAATTCTCACCAGCAATGGATGGCCCTACCCACTGCTTCCATCATTGGGTGGCAACACAGATTAATCAATTCAGGCAATAATATGAAGACTCTCATACAAAATGACCTTGTTCGCAATTTCGTTGCTGGTGAGTGGCAAGAAGGTGACGACAATGCATCAATCAAAGTCGAAGACCCTGCAACCGGTGAAATCATTACTTATTGTGCGCTTGCTTCTGATGAAACTCTTGAGCGTGCATTAAAGGGTGCACGTCAGTGCTTTGAGAATGGCGATCTAAAAAACCTAAGTCCGTTAGAAAAGGCTACTTTACTGAGAAGGGTTGCATTTGAAATACGAAAAATAGCGGACGAAGGCGCTGAACTTCTTTGCCGAGAAAGTGGTAAAGCACTCGATGACGCAAAATCTGAATTTATCGAAGCAGCAGATTACTTTGACTATTACAGTGGCATTGCCGATAAAATCGAAGGCAAGTCTATCCCTCTAGGACCTGGTTATGTTGACTACACCATACTTGAGCCTTACGGAATTTCGGCACAAATTGTGCCGTGGAATTTCCCCGTTTCTCTGGCAGCTCGCGGCTTAGCTCCTGCGTTAGCAGCTGGTAATTCAGTCATCATCAAATCACCAGAGCTTGACCCCCTTGGTATAGCGGCGCTTGGCATTGCACTTGAACGTGCTGGCGCACCCAAAGGATCTGTATCGATTCTTAACGGTATTGGTTCCGATTTAGGTGCAAAACTTGTCGCCTCCAAAGATATCGATCAAATCGTATTTACTGGTTCGGTGCCTACGGGACAAGCCATTTTGAAATCAGCCGCCAATGAAGTCGTTCCTGCATTAATGGAACTTGGTGGCAAGTCGGCAGGAATTGTTTATGCTGATGCCGATATTGAAGAAGTTTTGGAGAGTGTTAAGTGGGGCATCTTCTTTAACGCTGGACAAGTTTGTTCTGCATTATCACGTCTGCTGGTTTGCCAAGAGCGCTACGATGAAGTACTGCAGCGTTGTGTAGAACTGGCAGAGGGATTGTCAGTTGGACACGGTCTCAAAAATTCCAGCCTTACACCAGTCATCTCTGAAGCACAACTTTGTAAAATTGAAGCCAAGATTGCTCGAGCAAGTGCCGATGGCGCAATCATTGCAACGGGCGGCAAACGCCTACAACGCGATGGACATTTTATGGCACCAACCATACTATGCAATGTGGCTCCAGAATCTAGAATTGCGCAGGAAGAAATATTCGGACCTGTGCTTTGTGTCATTCCTTTTAAGGACAATGAGGAGGCGATTCAAATTGCCAATAACACAGAATTTGGCTTGGTTGCAGGTGTATTCACCAAAGATCTAAGCATTGCACACAAGTCCGCAAGCGCCTTAAAAGCTGGTCAAGTATTTGTTAATGAGTGGTATGCTGGTGGTATATTGACACCGTTTGGTGGTGTTGGTAAATCTGGATTTGGCCGCGAAAAAGGCGTTGAGGCATTCTACAACTACGTACGTACAAAAAATAT
>CAWVVS010000129.1:0-3581 GCA_963933655.1 uncultured Candidatus Thioglobus sp.
TAGCCGCAGTACTTAGCAGCCTAAGAAACACTTTTAAAATAAACCGATTGGTGGTTATTTTCCAGCCACATCGCTTCAGCCGAACCAGAGATTTATTTAATGAATTTGTCAGCTGCCTCTCTCGAGTGGATATTTTAATTTTATTGGATATTTATCCAGCAAACGAAGTGCCCATTCATCAAGTCAATTCTGCAGCACTCGCCGACTCCATTCGACAAAGAAGCTCGATTGATCCTATAGTGTTGAGCAATAGTCAGGAAATACTCGACGTATTACCCAATGTCGTTTTGGCCGAAGATGTGCTTTTAACACTGGGTGCAGGTGATGTTCATAAAATACCGCATGAGCTGATAGAGCATTTTGGAAATCAATAATTATGTTTTTAATTAATGAGCCGATGTCTAAGCACTGCTCACTTAGGGCAGGTGGACTCGCTAGTGAATTCTTTGTGCCGGAGGATGTCGATCAACTCTCAAGTCACTTAAAGAAAAACAAAAAACCTGTTATTTTCATTGGACTGGGTAGTAATTTACTCATTCGAGATAATGGTTTTGATGGTCTGATCGTACACACCAAACATTTAAAAGGCCTTGATTTTAACAAGGAAGCAATCGAAGCCGAAGCTGGCACAACACTTGCCAAATTGTCTCGATTTGCAGGTGCAAATAACAAACACGGTGCTGAATTTCTCAGTGCAATCCCAGGTAGTGTTGGTGGTGCATTGGCAATGAATGCAGGTGCTTTCGGTTCAGAAATTTGGGAATATGTCGCCTCTGTCAAAACAATTGACAATAGTGGCAATATTCAACACAGGTCGTCCGACGATTTTGTTATTTCTTATCGAAATGTTAAAGCAAAACACACTGGCGAATTCTTTGTAAATGCTGAGTTTAATTTTAACCAAGTTGAGAAAAATATCGAAGCGCGTGACTTGCTTAATAAAAGAAATGAATCGCAGCCAATCGGTCTCCCAAGTTGTGGCAGCGTCTTTAAAAACCCGAACAATAACTTTGCCGCCAAACTCATAGAGACTTGTAATTTAAAAGGCTTTTGCATTGGTGGGGCTTGTGTTTCTGACAAGCATGCTAACTTTATTATCAACCAAAATTCGGCCACTGCTAGGGATATAGAAGAGTTGATTGAACACATTCAAACGACTGTAACAGATACCCACGGCATTACCTTAGAGCCGGAATTGGTGATTATATGATTGCCGTATTAATGGGTGGATATTCTGCCGAAAGGGAAATTTCACTAAAAAGCGGTCAAGCTGTTTATAAAGCGCTTGTGGCAAACAAAGTTGACTGTTTTGCTTTTGATCTTACGAAAGATAATCTTGATTCACTATGGGAAAGAGAATTTGATAAGGCATTTATCGTGCTCCATGGTCGAGGTGGTGAAGACGGCTACATGCAATCTCAATTGGAAAACAAAGGTATCCCATATACTGGCTCCGATAGTTCAGCCTCTGAGTTGTGCATGAATAAAGCAATCACCAAGGAAGTTTGGCAACAACATCTGCTGCCATTGTCACCATCCATTGTTGCAAGTAAGACAAGCCCGCCCAAGGTAATAGACATCCCTTTGCCGTGGGCTGTCAAACCAATTCTGGAAGGGTCAAGCATTGGGATCAGTAAAGTAATAAATAAAAGTGAGTTAGGAGCTGCTCTTAATTTGGCGTGGCAATATGGTGATGCACTGATTGAACACTGGATTGAAGGCAGCGAATACACCGTTGCTATCCTAAATGGAGAGGTACTACCAAGTGTAAAAATTATTGCTGCTGTTGAGTTTTATGATTACGATTCCAAATACTTTAGCGATAGCACAGAATACCTTTGCCCTTCCGACTTAAATGAAGAAGATGAGGCATATCTACAAACAATTGCAATGGAAGCTTTTCGTGCAACTGGGGCTTCGGTCTGGGGGCGAGTTGACTTTATCATCGACGAAGACAAAACACCTTATTTACTCGAAATTAATACCGTGCCAGGTATGACTTCGCACTCGCTAGTGCCGATGGCGGCAAAAGCACGAGGCATGACTTTTGAACAACTCGTTCTTAGTATTTTGCATGGCTAAACAACAAATTAACCGCTTAAATAAGCCAAAAAAACCAATTAAAGTTGTTATAAAACAGCTGGGGAGAAAACTACCTTTTTTACTACTCATCATGGCAATTGCGGCCATGGGCTATAACTTTCATCGCTCTAATTTATTTGAGCCAGAGATTAGTTGGACAATTGATGAAAAACTTAATCAAAGTGATCTTTACTATGAGCAACTTATTGCGCCACTGCTTAACAATAAATACTTGATTAATTTAGCCGAATTAAAAGACACTATTGAGGCAGAGCCTTGGGTTGCTCAAGCCGAAGCTGATCGAATTTTTTGGAACAAAATCGACATTAAGTTAAGCGCTCACATTATAGCGATGCGCTGGCAGGACAAAGGTTATATTTCAACTGCAGGCATACCATTCGAACCAGAACTACTGGTAACTTCACAGACGCCTTTAGCTGTTGTTGAGGAAGATGAAGCACTCAAATTCTTTAAGGATTACCAACTTTATCAAAAAATTCTTGAACCGTTAGTCATTACAAAGTTTGAACGAAGCCAAATAGATCAGCTCACCATTGAGCCCAATGTTCGTATTATTCTAGGACAACTAAAGCAAGACCAGCGCCTAAAGGATTTTGTTAAAGCCTATGACAACTTAAAGAAAACTTCAAGAAAGATACGAAAAAGAGGTGTTTTTGATATGCGCTACACTAAAGGCTTTGCGTTGAGTTATCAGCAACAATGACGCGATAACAAAAAGCAAGATTAACGCCGGACCAATAAAAAATAATTACTTGAACAAGCAAAGTAATATAGGTGCTCAGGTCCAAGGTATCGGCAACAATGGCAAATAAATAGGCAAATAATGTCGGCAGCAAGACTTGCATAAAAAACAAATTAACCTGAACAATAAAAGGCAGCTTCCAACGAAAGTTAAGAGCCCTTCCTATGGCAATGTTAACAAAATTAAGTGTTAACGGAACAATCAAAAAGTACACAATTAATTGAACGAAGACAAGCCCTCCTGTAAGGGCGGTAGGAAAAACAATAGCAAAACCTATCAACATTGTTAGTCCAGTGTATTTAGCAATCTTACCGAACTCAAAAACACAACTTAAAATGGAAACGGAGTTTGTGCCCAGCATGACAAAACGAGCTAAATTGATGGAAAGTAAGGCGTAACCGAACAAAAATAAGAGCATATACAATAGCGTGTTATCCGGCACACTAATACTGACAACAGTTTGACTCATAAATAGCTGTTTAGACAAAGCCATGAGTTCGGGCAGAATAAGCAGTAAAGGAAATGCAAAAATCATTGGAATAATAGAGATTTCTATAATTTTGCGCCAATGCATAATGATAAAAGCTAGACTGGCTAAAATAGTTTTCTTAATCGGTAATATCATTAACTTAGATTCGAATTAACAACGGTAATTATAATATTTAACTTTTGGCCCGGCTGAATAATATGTGAAGTGCCAAGCTTATTCCATTTTTGAATTTGGCTCACTGTTACA
>CAWVVS010000130.1:0-3557 GCA_963933655.1 uncultured Candidatus Thioglobus sp.
ATCGGTAAGGCGCTTTGCTGCTCACTTTCCAATAGCGCTCCTGTACCCGTAGTGCGACCAAATTGACTCGCAAAATCACCGACAGCACTATCTTGAGTCTCTGGTTTAAGATATAAATTACCAATACTTCTTGGGTGGACAAAGTCCAAATGATAGTATTCATTAAAAACATCTAAAAATGCTTTCCAGTTGCAATTCACATTAAAATCTTGACGTCGTGTGGTTACAAGCGAATCCAAAGACCATGGTATATGCAACTTTTTAAAATCAACTAATTGGCGCTCCAGACTTGGCGCTGTATCGCCCAGAAAAGCAAACAGAAAACCACTCAGTTCTTCCAACTTATACTCGAATAAAGAGTACTCTGAAAAATCGAAACGATCATTTTCTGACATTGTTTTAGCGCCTTTCAAGCAACCGTCAAGCGTGTACGTCCAGCCGTGAAAAGGGCAACTGATTGCCAGACACTGCCCTTCCTCTTGTAGCAATTGTGCGCCTCGATGTCGACAAGTGTTGGCGTAAAGTCGTAAAATGTGCTGCTGATCTCGAATTAAAAATAACGATTGGCCGCAAAATTCAAGCGTCTCATATTCTCCTACATTAGGCAATCTATCGGCACGGCCTAATCCAATCCATTGGTTGGAAAAAATGCCATCAACTTCTTGCCTAAGGATTGATTTTTCCCAGTAACACTCAAAAGGCAAGCTTCGTCTTTCTGACAAGCCAGATTTACAAAGGTTGAGTTTGAATATAAATTGATTTGAATGAATTAGCTTAGCCGACATATTATTAGAACTTCCCGTTATTGATTGATTTTATACTCTGAATAATCGCCTCTTAAACCATTTGATTGAGTTTCCTTAGTGATTAGTGACGATGTCTTTGGCTCTCAAAATAATCGACACAGCCTTTCACCACCATCCTAGATGAGGTCTGTGTGATAAATACGCCAACTTTCATCAGATTCAAGTCGCTTAACCGAATCTGGATTTGATAGAGCCAACAGCCACAGGCTTTTTAAATCATAATTTCTATTGTTAAATGCCCATCTCGCTGTTCTCACACTAAAAAGAGCTTCAGCTAACATCTTGCTGCTGGAAATCTGCCTATGCATACTTCGAGTTCGGTAAGGGTAAAGGATTCATTAATAAACTCGTCCAATTATTTGTAATCCTGAATAATATGAGCCGCGCCCTTTTCCGCGACCATCATCGTCGCAGCATTAATATTGCCCGAGACAATATTCGGAAAAACAGAAGCATCAATCACTCTTAAGCCCTTTAAACCATGGACTTTGAGCGAGGCGTCCACAACACTGATCTTGTCATTAACGCCGATGGCACAGCTGCCACACAAATGATAAATAGAACCGCCTTGTTCTTTAAATTGCTGGAGCAAATCATCATCGCTTTTAGCGCTCAGATCATTATTGATGCTGTCCGTCAACATACTGACAAAAGCACAAGATTGCGCCAATTTTGCGACAAATCTAGCGCCCTGTATAATGTTGTCCACATCTTCAGCGCTCGACAAATAATTTGGCTGGATTATTGCTGGGGTGCGATACTCAGAATTAGAAAGCGAGACACTTCCTCGACTACACGGCCTGCAAGGGCTGTACGAGAGCATCACTCCAGAATGCGGCAACGGCCGCACCAAGCCATTGGTATTAGGGTCGTATTTGTAAGACAACGGGTTGAAGTAAAGCTGAATATTAGGTCTATCAGTATTTAATCTGGTGCTCACAAAGCCACCCGCTTGATTGACACTAATGGATAAAGGTCCGCTTCGCGTAGTTAAGTACTGAAAAGCCAATTTAGCCTGATTATAAAAACCCCTAAAATCATCGTTCAGTGTCCCTACCTTTGTTTCAAATATATAACCCGAGTAAACGTGATCCTGCAAGTTTTGCCCAACAGCGGGCAAATTATTAACAACAGTAATGCTCAGTTTTTTAAGGTTATCAGCATCGCCAACACCCGACAATTGTAATAACTTTGGCGAATCAATGGCGCCAGCTGCAAGTATCACTTCTTTGTTGGCGTGGTAGCGAACCGATGTGTTCTTGCTCACGGCTTCAACGCCTACAGCTCGGCTGCCTTCAAACAAGATTTGCTTAACGGTTGTGTCTGTTTTGATGGTTAAATTTCTTCGATTTTTTGCTTTTTTTAAGTAAGTGTTGGCGCTTGACGCGCGCTGTCCCTTACTAATATTAGCTTCATATGCACCCACGCCACAAATTTCTTCGCCGTTAAAATCACGGTTGATCTTCATGCCATTTTCAACGCAGGCTGAAATAAAGTTTTGGCACGTTGGGTGCGCCTCTTTTTCCATATGGGTTATACCGATATTGCCCTCGGATGAATGGTAGATATTGTCACCGAGTGGATGAGATTCTATTTTCTTGAAGTAAGGCAGAACATCAGCGTAAGACCAACCTTGTGCCCCCGCTCGCTGCCAATCGTCAAAATCCTGCCTATGGCCTCTGACATAAACCATAGCGTTAATAGCACCAGAGCCGCCCAAGCCTCTGCCCCTTGGGGTATATATTTTTCTATTGTGCATTTGAGCTTGAGGCTCTGTGTAGTAACAATAGTTGTACTTGGGGTGATAAAAAGTCTTAGAGAAACCCGCCGGCAAGCCAATCCATGGGCTTTTGTTAGTGCCGCCATCTTCCAATAGTAAAACGCTAAAATTAGCGCATTCACTGAGACGATTGGCCAAAATACAACCTGCCGAACCCGCGCCAACAATAATAAAATCAAAGGTATTTTGTTTAGACATCGATCAAATGCAAGGATTGCTATTCCAGATTGTATGGCTTGGAATTCATCGACAAGTGCAACTTATCGCCACCATAAGGCGAGTGGAAATTAACCGCATCCATATTCAACTCAACACCCAAACCCGGCTTGTTTGATGGTATAACGTAGCCATTAGACCACGCTATTGGCTCTTGTAATATTTCCGCATGAAAACCATCCCAAGTGCCAATGCTTTCTTGAATTAAAAAGTTGGGTGTGGCGCAGGCTAATTGAATACTGGCCGCAGCACCAATGGGGCCGTTATAAAGGTGTGGGGCGATTTGAGCATAATGAACTTCTGCAATGGCGGCTATTTTCTTAGCCTCCATAATGCCACCCACTCGACCTAAATTCATTTGAATGATGGCCGCCGCCTTATTTTTTAGCACGTCAAAAAACTCGTATTTAGTACTTAATCGCTCACCGGTAGCGATGGGAATGCTGGTTTTTTGAGCAACTTGCGCCATCGCCTCAGATTGACCAGGTGGTACAGGCTCTTCAAACCATAGAGGGTCGAATTGTTCCAGTCGTTTTGCCAGGCGAATTGCGCAAGCTGGCGTCATTTGGCCATGTGTGCCAATCAGCAAATCACAGCTATCACCGACCACCTCTCGTACTCTACGAGTATATTGCTCACAATGTTTGAGTCGTGACATCGACAAATGATGCCCTGAATACTCAGTGTAGTCGCCAGCGGGATCAAATTTAATGGCAGTAAAGCCTTTTTCTTTACTTATTAAAGCGGCTTCAACG
>CAWVVS010000131.1:0-3539 GCA_963933655.1 uncultured Candidatus Thioglobus sp.
GAACTCTTTTTGATACTTTGTTTGCTCATCAGAAACGCATTAACACCAAAGTACTAAAATCAAAGATTTGTAAAACTATCTTTCTAAAATGAATCAACTTAGTCCTGTTTTGTACATTCCTCATGGGGGAGGACCATTACCTTTGCTTGAAGATATTGGTCATCAAAAAATGGTTTCTTTTCTAGAAGAAATTGTAAAATCAATAACAAAACCTTCAGCAATATTAGTCATTAGTGCCCACTGGGAAGAGAAGAAAGTAACCATTACCAGCGGAGCCGCTCCTTCTTTAATCTACGATTATTATGGTTTTCCTGATAAAGCTTACCAAATTCACTATCCAGTAAAGGGCGAACCTCAACTTGCAAAAAAAGTTCATCAGTTGTTACAAGAAAGCGGCATTGACGCAATATTAGACGAACAACGAGGCTTTGATCATGGCGTGTTCGTGCCATTAAAAATTATGGTTCCTGATGCCAGTATTCCATGTGTGCAGTTATCTTTAACCAGTGATCTTGATCCAGAGCACCATATTCAAATCGGTGAGGCTTTATCTGAACTTAGAAAAAGCAACGTTCTTGTGATTGGTTCTGGTCTGTCATTTCACAATATGGAAGCTTTTATGTCTAATACTTCCGCAGAGTCTGATGCCAATAATGAGACTTTTCAACAATGGCTTATTGAAACTTGTACAAATGAATCTCTAACAGAGGGTGAGCGCAGAAAAAAACTAATCAACTGGGCTAATGCACCTTTTGCGCGTTATTGCCATCCTCGAGAAGAGCACTTATTGCCATTACACGTATGCTGTGGCATGGCAAAATCTGCTGCTAAAGTGGTATTTTATGATGAAGTGATGAGCAAAAAAACCTGTGCTTTTTTGTGGTAACGCTTTGCGTCAATAGGAGTTATGAGCCTTTTTCGTCAATTTCTTAAAACTGAAACCCTTTCTCAAAAGTCTTTGATTTTTGAGGAAAGGTGAATGCTCTTAGAAAGAAAATCTCGAATTTTAGAACACAAGATAATGGAGGCCGGAACCAGAGTCGAACTGGTCTATAAGGCTTTGCAGGCCCCTGCATAACCGCTTTGCTATCCGGCCAGTAACTTCGAGAAACAAAATATCCTGTCTGCACAGGCTATTTTACAGTTTTCAATTTGGAGCGGGAAACGAGATTCGAACTCGCGACATTCACGTTGGCAACGTGATGCTCTACCAGCTGAGCTATTCCCGCACAGATGTGAAATTATAGTGTTTTTTTCCTAGCTGTCAAATGTTTTTAGGCCAGCTAACAGATAAATAAATCCTGACCAAAGTGTCAAAATTGTGGCGGTAAATAAAAGCGCCAGCCCAGCCCAGTGTATGTCATCATTTGAGATCATTAATAAAGGCTGTTGAAAGAGTAAAAACAAAATGGCAAGCATTTGCATAAATGTTTTGGATTTGCCAATCCACGAAACAGCAATATTGGCTCTCTTACCCACTTCTGCCATCCATTCCCTCAATGCAGAGACCAAAATTTCTCTAGAGATGATGATAATCGATGGGATGGTAATCAGCCAAGTGGCATAGTAGTCTGTGAGCAGAATAAGGGCAACGCACACCATCAGTTTGTCTGCAACTGGATCAAGGAATGTGCCCAATTCCGAGACCTGATTTAGTCGCCTTGCTAATAAGCCATCAAAAAAATCAGTAAGACTAATCAATATAAAGATAGAAACCAGTGAATTGTTAATCCAGGGAAGAGGTTCGCCGTCTAAATAGTTGGGTTGTAAATAAAATAACACCATAAAGACTGGAATTAATCCAATTCTAGAAAGTGTAAGAATGTTTGGGAGTGTCATCATGAGGTGGTTATTCTATCAAAATTTAGCTAAGTAGTAGAATAAACTTTGTTGTGGTGCGCTCGGCAGGACTTGAACCTGCAACCGCTCGGTTCGTAGCCGAGTACTCTATCCAATTGAGCCACGAGCGCAATTTTTTAGTAAAAATACTAATTTATCCTTCGCCGTATTAATAATACTGTCTTGGGATAAGTGTCTTATAACTTTTGTTTTTTAAACAAAAATCTACATCATCAATGCAACTATAACGCTGTTGCATTTTTATATCTAAGATATAAAGCGGGTAATTATCGCTATCTTTCAAACAAAGGTCAAGCAGAGTTTGTAGTTTTTGCAAAAAGATTTACTAATTTGTCGAGTTGCATTAGTCGGGAGCCTTTAATCAAGATAGTCGCGCCCGAGTGATGTTTGGTTAAGTGTTGATGAAGTGATTGGATATTCTCAAATCGTCTGCCTTGGTAATACTTAGCATCACTTCCAATGGTATACACATGATCAACGGAGTTTTGCCTAGCGTAATCGCCAATTTCTTGATGAAGATTGTTTGACTCATCACCCAATTCAGCCATTGAGCCAAGCACTGCAATTTTTTCCCCTGTCAGTGATGCTAGTGTATCGATAGCAGCCTTCATCGAGTGTGGGTTGGCGTTGTAACTGTCGTCCAGAATTGTAAAATTACCACATTGCAATCGGTTTAAACGACCTTGTTCGTTCGTAGTTAATTCAAGCCCTTGTTTTATATGACTAATGCCAATACCAAGGTGGCTTGCACAAGCTGCAGCAGCGATTGCATTTTCAACTTGATGTTTGCCAATCATGCTTAAAGTGACTGATGTAGTGGCATTGCTGCAGTGAAGGTTAAATTGCAATGCGCTCTTTTTTTCTATTATATCTGTGGCAAAGATCGCAGTATTATTGCCAAATAAGATACAGTTTCGACTGCCAGCTATGTTCTTCCAAGCGGCTTTATGTGGCGACTCAACATTGATGAAAGATACGCCTGATGCTGGTAATGCATCAATTATTTCACCTTTAGCTCTTACTAAGTTATCGAGAGAGCCAAATTCACCTAAGTGGGCATTATTAGCATTGGTAATAATCGCAAAACTTGGCTTGGAAAGTTGGCATAGGAGGGATATTTCGTTCACATGATTCGCGCCCATTTCAATCACACAATATTTGTGTTCTTTTTTTATGTTGAGCAGAGTTTTAGGCACGCCCAAGTGATTGTTTAAATTACCTTGTGTGCAAAGAGTTGGCGCATCAAGGGCCAATATGTTTGCCAACATGTTCTTGGTGCTTGTTTTGCCATTGCTACCAGTGATTGCAATGACGATTGGCGAGAATGATTGCCGGTGCCAGCTAGCGATTGCCCTATAAGCTTCTTCAGTGTTGGTAACGGTGATAGCTGGCAGGCTTGTTGCGAGTTCTTTGTGGGTAATGATAGCTTTGGCGCCACCATCTTCCGCGTACTGTACGAAATCATGCCCATCAAATGATTCGCCTTCTATTGCGATGAATAGTTTGCCTTTTCCTGGTTCTCTCGTATCGGTATAAACGCCATCAAATTCGACATAAGTAGTTGAGCTCCCACCAACGATATCGGCAATGGTTTGGCTATTAGATGAGAGCATTTTCGGCAACAAGTATGTCGCTAAAAGGCAATATTTGTGTACCAATTGTTTGCGTGATTTCGTGCC
>CAWVVS010000132.1:0-3538 GCA_963933655.1 uncultured Candidatus Thioglobus sp.
CTTGTAAGGGCGATGCTCTCCCAACTGAGCTAAGCGCCCAAAAAAAAATGCCCGGTTCTAAAACCAGAACCGGGCATATTATACTGAAAAAAATCTGCTTAGTTTACAGATTCCTTCAATAATTTTCCTGCTTTAAATGCTGGTACTTTTGAAGCTGCAATTTGGATCGTAGCACCTGTTTGAGGGTTGCGACCTGTGCGTGCTGCACGTTGTCTAACTAAAAAACTACCGAAACCTGTGATAGCAACATTGTCACCACTTGCTAAAGCACCTGAAATGGCATCTGTTGTTGCAGACAATGCACGAGCAGCGTCCGCTTTTGTTAATCCTGAACTATCGGCAATTGCCGCGACTAGATCTGATTTATTCATTCTTTTTTCTCCTTTTTTGTTTTACAATTTTATTACTAAATGCGCAGATTATTTCTAATCCTTGAATCCGATTATCCATTATTCAGACCCTCTGTCAAGCGACTTTCAGCAAAAAAATTCCATATATGTGCAAATAAAGTTGAATTGTTATGGATTACTCATTTTTTTGAATAATAGGCAGAAAATCTCGAACCCATATTTGTTGGTTAATCTCACCAATATGTTTATAAAGGATGACACCTTGTTGATTTACCAAGAATGTTTCTGGTGTTGCGTAAACACCCAATTCTAGACCAGCCCTACCTTTGGGATCAAAAACAATTAGATCAAAAGGATTGCCCATGATTTCAAGCATTTTAATTGCATCCGCCCTCGTGTCTTTATAGTCAAGACCAATCAACTGTACTGAGCTCTCTTTTGAAATTTTCATCAGCATTTGATGCTCGGCTCGGCACGTTATGCACCACGAGGCCCACACATTAACAAGTGTCATATTGTTGTCAAAAGCATCTCTGAGTGCCACTATTTCACCAGTATAAAAATCTTCAACTTTGATATCTGGAAAAGCCTTACCTATAAATGGGGACGGCAATTCTCTGGGGTTTGAGCTGAGAGACAAATAAAGAAAGGTGGCAATGACAACAAAGCCAATTAGGGGAATTAGTTTTTTCATTCGGATTTTTGAGCCTTTTCAAGCGCGTCTGCAACTTCGGGTGGCATATAATTTTCATCGTGCTTTGCCAGAACGCCATTTGGCTCGGCTTGAAATATATCATCAACTAGGGTGCCAGTTGCAATGATACCCTGCCCCTCTCTAAATAAATCTGGCAATATTCCAGTGTATTCAACGCCAACTTTATTCTTGTTATCAGTAACACCAAAATGAACCTTCATACCCTCACGCTTGAGACTACCGTCAACGACCAAGCCACCGATACGAAAACTTCTTCCTTCTGGAGATTTCCCTTCTACAACTTCAGTAGGTGAAAAAAAATAGTTAGTGTTATTACCCAGTGCTTCAAATAAAAATACAATTGCTGCAATCGCACCAATAATAAGCATTGCAACCAATGCCATTCTATTTTGTCGTTTAGTCATTTTGTCGGCTATATTTATTACCAAGGTCAACCAGAGTTTTCTTATGATTGCTCCGAGCACGAATAAAAAGAGTAGCTATGGTGATAAAAGCAATACCGTAAGCAGACCAGACATAAAAAGCATACTTACCAAAAGGCAAGAATGAAAAATACTCTGCCATCGTCATGAGCCTCCTCCAGTTACAAGTTCTTTCACCCAACGAGAATTTTGCTCTCTGACTAACACTTCTGTTTTTGCCTTAATGGTCACCAGCGCCGCGTATAGCAAAACAAAAACCAGGAACATCATGCTGAGTGCTATAACCATATCAGCGTCTTTTAGCCCACCAGTGCCAATGGTATAGCCTTGATGAAGTGTGTTCCACCATGTAACCGAGTAGTGAATAATAGGCAAATTCACCAGACCAACAATCGCCAAAATAGAACTTGATTTAGCTGCAGTGCGCGGATTGTCAAAAGCATTATTAAGGGACATATAAGCCAAGTACAAAAAAAGCAAAATAAGTTCAGAAGTTAGTCTTGCATCCCAAACCCACCAAGCTCCCCACATTGGCTTACCCCAGATGGCGCCAGTTGCCAAGGCAATAATTGTAAAAGCAGCACCAATGGGTGCGGAAACTTTCGCGACAACTTCAGCCATTTTGATTTGCCAAATTAGACCAATGCCGCCGGCAATTGCCATAACGCCATATACCGTCATTGACATAATTGCACTTGGTACATGAATATAGATGATGCGATAGCCATCGCCTTGTTGATAATCTGCCGGCGAAACAACCAGCGACCAGTATAGTCCAACCACGCCGAGCACAATGAAGGGCAGTAAAAACCACGGTGTTAATTTAGTACAAGTTTGGTAAAAAACCTTCGGTGAGGCTTGCTTTTGAATCCATTTCCACATAGCGGAATCTAGTGAAGTATAAAGGCAATTATTTTACCGATTTCTGAGCCACGTTGTTTCGTAAATACGTTGGCTGAGCTAGTTCAAGACTAGCCTCACCTCCACTTTTAAGCATCTTATATGCCAAGTCAATTAAACTGGAAGATTTAGGGAATAATTTAGTATCAATGCGCTCAACGCCACTAGCACCCCTCAACTCATCTTCGAAAACCGACCAACCGCTACCGACACCTACAAAGTCAGGATCAAGCTTATTCACTGCAGATGGCTTGCAAATGGTTTCATCACTGAGCAGGCCATGCTGATAAACTCCCCAATAAACCTCGCCCATTCTTGCATCAAGTGCGACAGCTATTGAGTGATGCTTGAGCTTTTTTGAGGCCCGAAAACCCAACAATTCAAGCGTGGAAAAACCAATGGTTGGAATATCCGAAGAAAGCGCCAAACCTTGCACCACGCCCACACACATCCTCACGCCAGTGAAAGCACCGGGACCTTTGGTGTAGGCAATAACGTTCACATCATCAAGTTTAATGTCTGCTTCTGCAAATACCTCATCACAAAGTTTTAGTATATGACCAGAACTTTTTGGTATATCACGCAATACACGGGTTGATTTTTCGCCGTGAACACAGAGTGTGACAGAGGTAATTTCGGTACAAGTATCGATTGCTAGAATGTTCATAATTTGAGTTTATTTAACAATTTTTTTATATTTATGGTGCATGGATAAGATTAAGTTTTTACGCTTTGCCAGTCTCTCTGGATACCTAACAGGGTGATAGTACGACGGTCCTTTTAACAAAGCAACCAATGTCGCCATATCATCCAAGTTTAATTGCCCTAGCGATCTATCAAAATAATGTTCACCGGCAGCGGCAAAGCCATGAATAGCCAATGCGCCATCTTGCGCCAAATATACCGTATTCATATAACGCTCAAGTATAAAATTCTTATCATATTTAAGCTCCATTAACAACGTCATCATGACTTCTTTCATCTTTCTGGCCAACGTTTGCTCTCTTGAAAGCAGGGTATTTTTAACCAATTGCTGGCTAATCGTACTGGCACCTCTAAGTGGCTTATTTTCCAATAAATATGATGAGAAGACTCTGGAAATTTCTTTAACATCAACGCCCGGGTGTTGAAAAAAAGATTGGTCCTCAACC
>CAWVVS010000133.1:0-3519 GCA_963933655.1 uncultured Candidatus Thioglobus sp.
TGCCATTGCAACCGTATATTTATTATTCTTTAAGCCATTTTTAGCTTCATTTTCAATATTAGCTTTTGTTGGCTTTTGTTGCATATCTTCTGTCATGCCACCACCTTGAACCATGAAATTAGGAATCACTCGGTGAAAAATTGTGCCATTAAAGAAGCCATCTTCAACGTAATCTGTAAAGTTTTTAGCTGTGATAGGCGCTTTTTCAGCGTCTACAGAAAGATGAATATCGCCCATATTTGTTTGCAGAATAATCATTGTTTTTTGTCAATAAAGTAAAAAGGGAGAATTATAACTTATTTAACTCATAGCGCTTTCATAAAGAACGGCGTTCGAGTATAATTGCCCTCTTTTTAGCAAACAGTTTAGGATTTGTTATGTACGCAGTTATTAAAACAGGTGGAAAGCAATACAGAGTAACCGAAGGTGAAACTCTGAAAATTGAGAAACTTGAAGTGGAGCCTGGTAAGAAAATAACTTTCAAAGAAGTTTTGATGGTTGCCGATGGTGACAACGTCCAAGTAGGTTCTCCACACGTTGCAAAAGCCACTGTTGAAGCAAAAGTTATTTCTCAGGGTAAAGGCAAAAAAGTTCATATTTTAAAATTTAGACGTCGTAAGCACTCTATGAAACAACAAGGCCATCGCCAGTTGTTTACTGAAGTTCAAATCGACAAGATTAAGGCATAAGGAGCACCCATGGCACATAAAAAAGCAGGCGGTAGTACTAATAACGGTAGAGATTCGGTATCCAAGAGACTAGGTGTAAAACGTTTTGGCGGCCAAGTCGTTTTAGCGGGCAACATATTAGTTCGTCAAAGAGGCACTAAGTTTCACCCAGGTACAAACGTGCGCAAAGGCAAAGACGACACATTATTTGCTGTTGCTGATGGCAAGGTTCAGTTCGAGAAGAAAGGCAAGTTCAATAGACAACATGTTTCTATCGTGACTGCTTAATTCATAGCCTTGAATTAATTGAAAAAGCGCCTTTGGGCGCTTTTTTATTGTAATAAAATAAACTTATTTATAATCAAACCTTTATGAAATACGCAATCGTTTTCCCTGGTCAAGGCTCACAATCCCTAGGCATGCTTTCTGATTTGGCGAGCAACTTCCCCATTGTTAAAGATATTTATACAGAGGCGAGTGATGCTCTAGGTCTAGATTTATGGAAGCTCACCCAGGAAGATCAAGAGGCGTTAAACCAGACACAAAATACGCAACCAGCCATGTTAACGGCAGGATATGCCACTTATCGTGTGCTTGCTAGTGAGGTTGATTTATCACCAGTATGTATGGCGGGCCACAGTTTAGGCGAATACACAGCCTTGGTTGCTGCAGGGTCACTTGATTTTGTAGAGGGTATTAAGCTTGTGAGAAAACGTGCAGAATTGATGCAGTCCGCTGTTCCAGTGGGCACAGGTGCAATGGCGGCAATCCTTGGCTTGGACGATGATAAAGTGGTACAAATATGCGCCAATGCAAATGGTGGTGTTGTCGAGGCAGTTAATTTTAACTCACCCGGTCAAGTAGTGATTGCGGGCGATAAAGATTTGGTAGAAATGACTTGTGAAGCAATGAAAGCGGCGGGCGCTAAGCGGGCGGTTGTCCTGCCAGTTAGTGTGCCGTCTCACTGCTCTTTGATGAATAGGGCGGCAGAGGAATTCTCTTTTTCAGTAAACGCCATAAACTTTAATCAAGTTGGCAATATACTTCATAATGTTGATGCAGCTGTCGCTGATAACACCGATGAGATAAAATCAAAACTCATAGCACAACTCCACAAGCCAGTTCTTTGGACGTCAACAGTGCAAGCAATGTCGGCAATGGGTGTTGAAAAATTGATTGAAACGGGGCCAGGAAAAGTCCTGGCCGGACTAACAAAACGCATTGATAAATCATTAACAGGCAGTGCAGTATTAGATACAGCCGGTATTTCGGCAATCGTAGAGGAGCTAACATAATGTCAAATTTAGAAGGAAAAATCGTTTTAGTGACAGGCGCCAGTCGTGGTATCGGACAAGCCATTGCACTCACTTTAGGCAATGCGGGCGCAACAGTTATTGGTACAGCCACCAGTGACAAAGGTGCAGATGCTATCTCGAACACTCTAAAAGAGCATAATATTACCGGAAAAGGCTTAACACTCAACATCACCAATAACGATCAAATTGCTGAAGTTATGAGCACAATCACTGACAACTTTGGCGCTATTGATATTCTAATCAACAATGCCGGCATCACTCGTGACAACTTGTTAATGCGGATGAAAGAAGAAGAATGGGATGATATTATGAACACCAATCTCACGTCGGTTTATAAAATGTCAAAAGCCGTACTACGTGGCATGATGAAGAAAAAAGCAGGCAGGATTATTTCCATTACATCGGTTGTTGGTGCAATGGGCAATGCGGGGCAAACCAATTATGCTGCAGCTAAGGCTGGCATCATGGGCTTTACCAAATCATTGGCTAGAGAAGTTGGCGCTAGAGGAATCACGGTAAATGCCGTTGCGCCAGGTTTTATTCAAACCGACATGACCGATGCATTGCCTGAAGAGCAAAAAGCAACGCTTGCCTCTCAAATACCCATGGGTAGGCTTGGTTCTCCTGAAGAAATTGCAAATACTGTTTTGTTTTTGGCAGGCGATGGTGGATCCTACATTACTGCACAGACGATACACGTTAATGGTGGCATGTACACCGTTTAGCATCGTCTTTTCTCTTTTAACTGCGTTAAACTTTCCAAGGCTTTCAATCACATAGTTTCAGCTATGCTCAATCAAGTCTTGGAAAGCTTGCCTTGTAAAAAGAAAAAATACTCGCTAAATTAATAAGGCGTCATCTTTTTTCGTTTAACTGCGATAAGCCACCCTAAACTTTCAATCACATAGTTTCAACTATGTTCAATCAAGTTTTATAAAATTTGCCTTGTACTAGCGATACACAGTAGCCCTCTAGGAGGGAAAGGAAAAAATATTCACTAAATTTTTAAGAGTGTTTATAGTTATTCAGTTTAAGTAAATCATTTGTGCTTTGCAAACTCCTGTTCTTCATTTAATAGCGTTTAAATCTAAGTAAAAACAACAAACAAATAATTATTAAACAATAGATATATGGAAAATTGTTAAAAACTGCTCATTTTAATAATTTCTAAGAAGGTGAATTGGCGTTAGCTAAGAGAGGCTGCCCTGGGGTGAATTTCTGATTTTTAGGGAAAATTGCATTAAAAAACCCATTAAAAACAACGTTTTAGGGTGTTTTTAATGGGTTTTTGGTGTTTTAAGCGCTACAAATAGTGCCATATTGAAAATTTGTCAAATTTTAAGCGATCGTTTTATCGTCTTCTTTTCTAAAGGCATTCATAATAAACACCAAGAATATTGAAAGCATAAACCCTGCAATACATGCCACAGCGACAATCAATCTTTTCTTAGGCTTAATTGGTGATTCAGGAGGGTAAGAGCGCTGATTAATCTGCATCGCGTTAATACCAACTGAACTTAATGTAAATGATTTGA
>CAWVVS010000134.1:0-3444 GCA_963933655.1 uncultured Candidatus Thioglobus sp.
ATTTAGCTTCGCTAAATGCTAGGTCAATCAAGTGGCAAATAGTGTGACCAATGACAATATGCATTTCTTGAATACGCGCGGTATCTTGTGCTGGCACGACTATGTTAATATCACATAGTTCATTCATTTCACCACCTCCACGACCACTAAATCCAATGGTTTTGCAGTCCAAGTCTTTAGCCAGTTTAAGCGCACTAGCGACGTTGGCGCTACTACCTCCAGTACTGATACCAATGGCCACATCACCTGTATTTGCTAAAGCTTCAACTTGGCGGTCAAACACGCAATCATAGCCGTAGTCATTACCAATTGCGGTGAGTGCGGAAGTGTCAGTAGTTAGAGCAATCGCTGCCAAACCTTTGCGTTCGGTTTTGTATCTGCCAACCAGTTCTGCGGCAATATGTTGGGCATCAGCGGCACTGCCACCATTGCCAAAGAGTAAGATTTTATTGCCATTTTTAAGGCAGTCTATACAAAGTTTTGCTGCTACTTCTACTGAATGACCAATTGATTCAAAAGTAGCTTGGCTGGTTTTAAGGTGTTCTTCAAACTCAAATTTTATGATTGATTGCATGATTATTTTGATTGTTGGATTTTTTCAATGGTTTTTGTGGTGCTTTTGCCATCAACGAATTGTATCAGTTTTAGCTCTTGTGCAATATCTTGCCCGACAACGTCTTGGCCTTCGTAATCACCGCCTTTGACTAAAGTGTGGGGTTTAATAGCATTAATTAAATCATACGGCGTGTCGTCGTCAAAAATCACTACGTAATCCACAGCTTCCAGTGCTGCCAAAATATAGGCTCTATCAATTTGCGCGTTAATAGGGCGACCTACACCCTTTAAAGCAGCAACTGAGCGGTCTGAATTAAGTCCTAGTATTAGTACATCACCAAAGTTTTTGGAGGCCTCTAAATACCGAACATGTCCAGCATGCAACAAATCAAAGCAACCATTGGTAAAGACAATTTTTTTGCCTCGAGTTTTTAGTTCTTCACTCAAAGCAGTAATTTCATTTAGTGTTTTGATGTGTGCGTCGCTAGTAGACTTGTTAAGGCTTGATTCGTACTCAATAATTTCATTCAGTGTTGCAGTTGCACTACCAATCTTGCCAACAACAACACCTGCCGCAAGGTTGGCAAACTTAACAGCTTCATCTATATCAAGCTCACAAGAGAGGGCAAAGCCAAGCGAGGCCAGCACTGTATCGCCTGCACCCGTCACATCAGATACTTCTCTGGTTTGAGTAGGGTGGTTGCGTAACTCACCATCATAAATTGCAACACCTTGCTCGCTGAGGGTAATGAGCGAAACATCTAACTCATTTTCTTCCTTGAGTTGTTTTATGGCGCAAGCAAGGCTTGCATCATCATTAATGTTAATCCCAGTTGCTTCACTGGCTTCTTTTTTATTTGGTGTTAACAAGTATGCACCTTTATATTTTGAATAATCCAAACCCTTAGGGTCAACAAGAATTTTAACCGAGTGTTGCTTGGCAATCTTGATGAGTTGTTGTGTTAGTTCATCCGTTAATACACCTTTGCCATAATCAGAGAGAAGCAAACAGTCATAATCTGTAATCCTTTTTCTAAAATTTGAAAGTAAGGTTTTTTGCGATGTTTCAGTTATCTCTGTTGAGTTTTCTTGATCATAACGCACCACTTGTTGTTGTGCGGCAATAATACGCGTCTTTTTTGAGCTGATTCTTTTTGGCTCAGTGGTGAGATACTGTGTGTCAATTTCAATTTCATTAAGGAGCGATTTTAGTTCGGTGGAAACACCACATTCACCAACCACACTCATCACATCAACTTTGGCATTTAAGGCCTTAAGGTTGTTGATAACATTGCCAGCGCCGCCGAGCACTCTACTCTCGTTGTTAATACTCACAACAGGTACCGGCGCCTCAGGTGAAATGCGATCAGATGAGCCCCACAAGTAGTAATCGACCATCAAATCGCCTATTACCAATATTTTTGGAGCTTTTCCCAACAAATTAATCATGTATTTTTTCTATTTCTAACAGTTTATTAAAGTGATATTTTATTATATAAAGGTGTATTTAATTCTAGTCTAAACATTCACAATTTAAGACTAATGACTTTAATGAGTATGCATGCAAATCAAATCAAAATTGATAATTCAACATTAGCTCAAAGGTTCTCCATGCAGTCGCCTAATCTCAGGAATATAAGTTTTAATGCCTTCTTCTAGAGTTACTTTCGGTTCGAACCCTAAACAATCCTCAGTTGTTGTAATATCAGCCTGGGTATGCATTTGGTAACCTTCGTAAGGGTTGGGAAAGTATTCTGTCCCAAGATTGGCTTCAAGACCTTTCTGCAAAATGTCCGCAATGTCCTGAAAACTTCTTGGACTTCCTGTTCCAACGTTATACACGCCACTTTGCTTTGGATTGCAGGCTTTAATGTTAGCCTGCACCACATCTTCAATGTTAATAAAATCTCTTAAAATTTGATCAGAGCCTTTAAAAAGCCTTGGCGCTTTGCCATCTAAAATTTGATGTCCTAGCTGTATAACCATGGAGGCGGTTTTTGCCTTGTAATATTCTCTAGGTCCATAAACATTAAAATATCGAAGGCCTACAATACTCATTTCAGGGTTTTGTTGCATAAAACGATTGGCAATTTGGTCCATAGCATATTTACTATAACCGTATGGATTTTCAGGTGATTCAGTGCCAACAACTTGAGGAGAAGGCAAGCTCCCATAAGTTGCAGCAGAGCTTGCATAAACAATGACAGCATTATTTTTTTTTGCAATATCAAGTAAATCGTAAAATGAATTAACATTGGTTTGAATCACCAGTTCTTGATCGTACACTCGAGTGTCAGAAATAGCTGCCTGATGGAAAATATAGTCAAATGTGTAATCATCAAGCAAGGATAGGTCGGCTTTATGATTAATGTTTCCGCAGATGACATCACCCTTAAAACCAATCAAGTTCTTATAATGGCCAAAGCTTTGTAGGTTGCCATTGGCAAATGTCACTTCACTTCGAAAACAGTCGAGTATTACAATATGAGATTGCGGAAATTTTTCTTGAAAATAAAACGCAAGATTGCTACCAATAAAACCAGCACCACCAGTAATTAAAATGGTTTTATCGCTAAAGTCAATATCAGTATAAGACATCGTATAAATATCATTCAAAATCAGTAGAATACTATGTTAAACAAAATTAACGTAAACATTTAGCTTTTAGCTTTTTAAATTGGTCTGTTCAGTCATTGAACATGGGTTAAAATGACCAGTAAATCGAATTTAGTTGTGCAAAATTATTCTTGTGTAACCTGGCGGTAGCATGCCCAATCAGCAGAGCAAATACCAAATATTAAAGTCTTTAGAGCAAGACTCTAACCTCACCCAAAGGCAATTATCAGAAGGATTAGGGATAAGTCTTGGTAAGGTTAACTATTGCCTTAA
>CAWVVS010000135.1:0-3437 GCA_963933655.1 uncultured Candidatus Thioglobus sp.
ATGGCTGTCACAATTGCACTCGGGCGTTCGGTCAAGGCATTAAGTAAACTCGACTTGCCAGCATTGGGCTTGCCAGCGATTGCCACATGAATTCCATCTCTTAATAATGCGCCTTGATTGGCACATTCTAAAATTTCAGTAAGTTCGCAGGCTAAATTTTCCAATTTCTCCGCTACTTCATGATTCCCTAAGAAGTCAATTTCTTCATCAGAGAAATCAATCGTAGCTTCCACAAATACTCTTAAATTAATCATTGCTGTTAGCAGATGATTAATCTTATCGGAAAACTCTCCAGAAAGAGATCTAATAGCACATCGAGCCGACTGATCAGAGCTTGCTTGAATCAGATCTTGCACAGCCTCAGCTTGCACTAAATCCATTTTTCCGTTAAGAAATGCTCGCTTGGTAAACTCACCAGGCTCGGCCAACCTCGCCCCTAAACTCACAGCCGCTTCAAGCAATTGACGCATGACACTCATACCACCATGCCCTTGCAATTCCAACACATTTTCGCCGGTGTATGAATGTGGATCAGGGAAATATATAGCAACACCCTTATCTATCTCACCACCCTCAGCATCATAAAAAGATCCGTAATAAGCATAACGCTGCTCGAGAGTTCTTCGTAAGACCTGATTAGCAATGTCAGACGCTAATGGCCCTGAGATTCGCACAACACCAACTCCGCCTTGTCCTACAGCAGTTGCCAACGCGCAAATTGTTTCTATCTTAGCCATCGGTGGAAAAATACTCGGCAATAAATTCGTCGAAACTGATCTCGTCTTCCGCTTCAATCTCTGTTTGCTGGCAAAGCGAAGAGCTTGCCATATCGCTTAAGTCGGAAAAATTATTTTTGTCTATCGCCTGTATGCGATACAACTCTTTATATTGGTGACTGATTTCATTAATATATTGAAAATAGCCTTGTTTATTTTCCCGCATCTCCGCCAGCATGGTGGCAGAAGGCGTAAGAGCAGAATTACAAATACGTTTGGCAATCATATCAACCGATTTCTCATGCTCAGAGCCCAGCAATTTAGAGCAATCTTTTATTTTTTCTACGATGTCTAGGCACCAATCCTTCAATGGTATTTCTTTTCCGTGTTTTTTCAGCAACAAGTTTGGTTCACGTCCCTTGTGTGCTACCAGCATGTTATTCGTATCAATCTCAAACAATTCGGCAGTTGAAATAGCAGGTGATTTTTGCAATAAGCAAAAAAGCAAAAAAGCCTCTAAAAAATGTATTTGTTGTTTATCAATCCCCAGAGGGTTTAAAGGGTTAATGTCCAGTGATCGAAGCTCGATATAGGCGATGCCGTTGCTATTGAGGGCGTCCAGAGGTTTGTCTATGCCGTCCAATTTCGGTTTGGGCCGAACTGAGGCATAATACTCATTCTCAATTTGCAGAATATTGGTATTAAGTTGTTGATATTCGCCGTCTTTTTTCAAACCAATGGCTTCGTAATCAGCAGAACTGGTTTCCATGGCAGCACGGAGGCTATGAATATAGTGACATAAACTGTTGTAATTTGCCTTAACACCCGCCTTATCTTCTTGAGAGTTTTGATATCCAATATCACCCATGCGGAGTGAGGTAGCATATGGCAAGTAATAGGTATTTTCATCAAACTCATTCAAATTATGTTTGTGGTAATCTTTCAAAAAAGATTTACAAACCGCTGCTGAAGCTCCAAATAAATAGGGGATTATCCATCCAAATCTAAGAACATTACGCGTCAATGCCATATAGTGTTCATCAATAAAACATTGTTTTTCAGCGTCGGGGGAAATTAATTGTTGATAAGCTTGCCAAAAATCTGGTGAAAATGAATAGTTAAAATGTATGCCGGCAATCGTTTGCATCACACTTCCATAACGATTAGCAAGACCCTTTCTATAAACCGTTTTCATCTTAGCGCGGTTGGAGTTACCATACTGAGCAATTGGTATATGTGTTTCGCCTTTGGTGACACAAGGCATACTCCCCGGCCAATAACGTTGCTCTTGTGGTAAGTGATGGTAGGCAAAATGCTGGGTAGAGTCTAAAGCATTCAGTGCTTTATCGGCACTGTCAAAAGGCGTGGTGACAAATTCAATCAATGCTTCGCTAAAATCCGTCGTAATCAACGGATTGGTAAGAGCAGAGCCGTAAGCAACAGGGTGTGACTCCTGTGAAATACAGCCGTCAGCGCCAACACGCAAACTTTCTCTTTCAATTCCCATTAGGTTTTGGGTCAAGGTATGCTTTGCCGGTTCCAGTAACTTGATTTTATCTTGTAGATTCAAAAGTGTAAAAGAAATAGTAAAATGTGTATTTTACCTCTGTCAACCATAAAAAATGATAAGAGAAAGTCATCTGTTTAACCTCATCACACACTGATTATTGATGCAAAAAAACAATAAAATTGTTAAAGCTGTTGTCGGTATTCTCAAAAATACCGATGGCGAAATCCTTCTCGCTGAGAGAAGACAAAATCAGTTTATGGCGGGTTATTGGGAGTTACCAGGTGGAAAAATCGAAGCAGGTGAAAGCAATGAAGAGAGTCTGGCACGTGAATTCAAAGAAGAACTGGATGTTGATATTTCAGAAATAAGTTTGTTTCACACCATGCGCCATCACTATCCAGAAAAAACCGTTTACTTGTGGATCTACAGCATTAATCACTTTGATGGCGAAGTAAGAGGTGCTGAAGGGCAAAGCATCGTTTGGTGCCCAACTGAGGGGCTCAATAACTTCAATTTACTGCCAACAATGAAGGCGATTATTCATAAAATCAACCTGCCAGAACTCTATTGGATTACACCTGAAAACTTATCCGAAGAAATGCTCATCAATGAGCTAAAGATGCGCCTAAACAAAAGTACTGCGATGATTCAACTACGAGCAAAAGCAACGCTTGATCCTGAGTTTATAAAACGTTTTTACGACGTTTGTCACCAATCAAACGCCAAACTAATTCTCAACACCACAAATAAAACTTTTATGGAGAACTGTGATGGCTGGCATTTAACCACTCAAGAACTATTATCATTAAATGAGAGACCCTGTGGCACGGATAAGCTACTCGGCGCCTCAACACACAACGTCATTGAGGCTCAACTCAGTGAAAAAATTGATGTCGACTACATTTCCATCTCTCCAATACAAGAGACACAAACACACCCTAATGCCACTCCATTCGGCTGGGAGGCTGCAAAAGAATTGGTGCATACAATCAACATCCCAGTATATTTATTGGGTGGAATGCAAAACAAAGATTTAGAAAAAGCACTTAAACTTGGTGCACAAGGTATTGCTGGGCTCAGTTCTTTGTAATTGACTGGATTGTGAAAAATTTAGTTCATTACGGTTTAGCTCAAATCTAAAAAAGTCAGTGTAAATTGAAAGTTCAGTTTTGTAATTTTAAAATGGCCGACAAACATTTATCAAAAAATCC
>CAWVVS010000136.1:0-3436 GCA_963933655.1 uncultured Candidatus Thioglobus sp.
ATAATATGAACTATTGGCAATTTGGTGATTACTTAGGCATTGGTGCGGGCGCACACGGCAAGATAACGGACAGCAAAACTCAAACAATCTTTCGCACTTTAAAACCCAAATCGCCAAAAGATTACCTGCTTAAATTTCAAGGAAAAGATCTTGATTTGCCTATTAAAACCATCGAAAATACAACTTTTGAATTTATGCTTAATGCGTTGAGATTAAAACAGGGTTTTGACTTAGAATTATTTGAGTCAAGAACTGGCGTGTCTCAAGACGTTATCGGAAGTCGTCTTAGTAACGCCACTAATTTAGGTTTGTTGAGTGTTGAGAATAATTGGTTAAAGCCAACCGCCAAAGGGTTTAACTTTGTTAATGATTTGCAGGAGATGTTTTTATGAGGATAATTTATATTTCATTATTGTTGTTATTGCTTTCTGCTTGCAGTAGTAGCGAGTCTGAACCTACACAAACTGATGTTGGTAAAGCAGTATTTGTAGCAAACTGTGTTGTTTGTCATGGCAAAGAGGCGCGCGGTCTGGTGAGCAATTGGAAAGTGAAAGGTGCCGATGGCAAATATCCAGCACCTCCTCTTAATGGTACAGCGCATGCTTGGCATCATTCGCCACAGCAATTACTGAAAACGATTAACGAGGGCGGTATTAAAATGGGTGGTCAGATGCCTGCTTTTGAAAATGTTCTGACTGATGGCGAAAAACAAGCAACCCTTGACTATATTTTTAGCTTGTGGCCGAATGAAATTAAATCAAAATACGATAACAGGTTTAATTAGGGAAAATAGCTGTGTAAAGTGTTTTTTTGACAGTGCAAACACACTTAAAAGAACACCAAATGGTGTTTGATTGACTGCTCGATAACTAACTTTGGTGTAATTTAATTAGTGAAGAGCTGTGACTATTCAGATTTTTGTTGGCTTATTGCGCTATAGCCCAACAACTATACGTGCCTCAAAAAATACGGCAAAGCTTGTCACTGACTTAACGCTAGAAATACCTATGGGGTAAAATACTCGCTAGTTTTTCATTAAATAATACACCATGCAGATACACAACATTGCCAGCGTTCTCTCTGAGTCACTACCTTATATTCAAAAATTTAGGGGTAAGACGATTGTCATCAAATATGGTGGTAATGCCATGGTTGATGAGGATTTAAAGTCAAGCTTTGCCCGTGATATTGTTCTGATGAAGTCGGTAGGCATGAACCCAATTGTTGTTCATGGAGGTGGTCCACAGATTGGTAATACACTGAAGAAGATTGGCAAAGAAAGTGAATTTGTCGATGGCATGCGTGTGACTGATTCCGAAACCATGGACGTGGTGGAGATGGTTCTGGGAGGACTAGTTAACAAAGAAATTGTTAATCTCATTCATCAGCATGGTGGTCATTCAATTGGTCTGACAGGCAAAGACGGTCAGCTGATTACAGCTAAAAAATTGCGAAGCAAGATTGAACCAACTTCAGAAATTATCGATCTTGGTCACGTGGGTGAGGTCGATAAAATTGACACTTCTGTTATAGATTTGTTACTGCAGGGGGATTTTATCCCTGTCATTGCGCCAATCGGTGTTGGTAAAGATGGCTACTCATACAATATTAATGCGGATTTAGTTGCCGGTGCAGTGGCTGAGGCGCTCAACGCTGAAAAACTGATTTTATTGACAAATACTGTTGGTCTTCTGGACGCAGAAGAGAAACTATTAACCGGCTTAAATGCGACCATGGTTAACGAGCTGATTAATGATGGCATTATCCACGGAGGCATGTTGCCTAAGATTGGTTGTGCGCTCTCAGCGGTTGAATCGGGTGTTGGAAGTACGCATATTATTGATGGCCGTGTACCCCATGCCGTGCTGCTTGAAATATTTACCGACAGTGGTGTAGGCACTTTGATTACCGCTGATGAGTAAGTCAACACGTAACACAATTGGTGTTTACGACTGCCAAGTTTTAGCCCATTATAAATTTGAGGGCGAGCAATACATCATAACTCTGTCTTGTGCAGAAATTGCTAATGAAACAAAGCCAGGACAGTTTGTTCATATCAGTGTTTCTGATGCTTTACCGATGCGCAGGCCGATATCAATCATGTCGGTTGATGTTGAAAATGAAACATTTGATCTTTTATATAAAAATGTGGGCGAAGGCACGCGTCAATTGGCTGAACGTAAAATTGGTGAATTTATCTCTGTTATCGGACCAATCGGCGTAGGTTTTGAGCTGACTGAGAATAAGCGACCATTATTAATTGGTGGTGGTGTTGGTATGCCACCAATGATTGCCATTGCCCAACAATTACAAAACGATTTAAATTACAGTCCATTCGCTATTTTAGGTTCAGAAGTACCATTTCCTTTCGATGAAAAAGTTGCTGATAATGGTCTTAATTACGGTGGTGCAACTCACACTATGCCATTATTGGAAGACTGGAATATCGATTGTCGATTGGCCAGTTTACAAAATTACGAGGGCGTTTACCAAGGCTATGTTACGGATTTAGCAAGAACGTATTTATCGACTTTAAAGGCAGAGGAATTAGCACAAATCGAGGTGTACTCTTGTGGTCCGCATCCTATGTTGGAAGCGGTCGCTCAACTGGCAAAAGAATACAACTTACCGTGTCAAGTGTCATTAGAAGAATTTATGGCATGTGCGGTTGGCGGTTGCGCTGGTTGCACTGTACTGGTGCAGACCGATAATGGTCCAGCCATGAAACGAGTTTGTGTTGATGGTCCGGTGTTTGAGGCCAGTGCCGTCTTCTAATGATTGCAGATAATCTCACAACAACACAAGCTCGAATCGATTCGATCAACCACAATCAAAAAGTTCAATTAATTGCTGTAAGCAAAACGCGTAATTCTAAAGAGATTCAAGCGGCTGTAAATGCGGGTCAGTTGCATTTTGGTGAAAACTATCTTCAAGAAGCGCTTGAGAAAATACACATCCTTAAGGGGCAAGGTTTGGTTTGGCATTTTATCGGACCCATTCAATCCAATAAAGCAAGCAAAATTGCAGAGCATTTTGATTGGGTGCACAGCGTGGATCGTATCAAAGTGGCCAAACGACTGAGTGAGCAGCGCCCAAATACCTTGACCAAATTAAATATTTTATTGCAAATTAATATTGACAATGAATCGAGCAAGTCGGGCATATTAATCGATGAAATTCAAGAAATAATTCCCCAAATCGAAAATTTGCCAAATATTGACTTAAAAGGCTTTATGTGCATTCCTAGCCAAGTGCATCCTTCAAAAAGCTTTGCCAAAATGGCCAAATTACTCACCAAATATCCCAAAATGGATACTTTATCGATGGGTATGAGTCAAGATTTGGAGTTAGCGGTTGAAAATGGCGCTACTTTTGTACGAATTGGCACCGATATATTCGGAAAAAGAGCCTCTAAATAGTCATTTTCATTTTTTCC
>CAWVVS010000137.1:0-3396 GCA_963933655.1 uncultured Candidatus Thioglobus sp.
AGGCTAACCATCCAGGGTTGTCCTCTTATCCACACCCTTGGTTAATGCCTAATTTTTGGGAGTTCCCGACTGTATCAATGGGTCTTGGGCCTATTATGGCTATTTACCAAGCACGTTTTATGAAGTATCTCCATCACCGTGAGATTATTAAAACAGACAAACGTACTGTTTGGACTTATATTGGTGATGGTGAAACCGACGAACCAGAATCTTTGGGTGCTATTTCTTTGGCGGGCAGAGAGAAATTAGATAATCTCATTTTTGTTATTAACTGCAACCTTCAACGATTAGATGGCCCAGTCCGTGGTAACGGAAAAATTATCCAAGAACTAGAGTCAATGTTCCGTGGGGCTGGTTGGAATGTGATTAAAGTAATCTGGGGTAGGGATTGGGATGCGCTACTGGCTAACGACACCTCTGGTTTGCTAAAAAAACGCATGGAGGAAGTTGTAGATGGTGAGTATCAAGCTTACAAAGCAAAAGACGGTGCCTATGTTCGCAAATACTTTTTTGGTAAATATCCAGAATTATTGAAACTGGTTGAGCACTTAAGTGACAATGAAATTTTTGCACTTACGCGCGGTGGTCACGATCCGAATAAAATGTATCAAGCCTATAAAAAAGCAAAAGAACATGTTGGTCAGCCAACGGTTATTTTGGCTAAAACTGTTAAGGGCTACGGCATGGGCGAGGCTGGTGAGGGCAAGAATACAACGCACAGTCAAAAGAAGCTTGGTGTTGAGGCATTAACTCGCTTTGCTAAACGGTTTGACATTCCTGTTACCGAGGAAGATGCAAAGCAATTAAATTTTTACAAACCTGCTGAAGACAGCGAAGAAATCACTTATCTCAAAGAGAGACGGAAAGCTTTGGGTGGATATTTGCCGGTAAGAAGCTTTGAATTAGAAAAATTAAAAATGCCCGATATTGGCACCTTTGAAACATTACTAAAATCTTCTGGCGAAAAAGAATTATCAAGCACAAAAGCGTTCGTGCGCTTTTTAACGTTGCTTGTTCGTGATAAACAATTGGGGCCAAGAATTGTGCCGATTGTACCGGATGAGGCGAGAACATTTGGCATGGAAGGTTTGTTTAGGCAAATGGGTATTTACTCCTCCTCTGGGCAGTTATACGAGCCTGAAGATGCCGAAACTGTCATGTGGTACAAGGAAGACATTAAGGGCCAAGTGCTACAAGAAGGCATTAATGAGGCGGGTGCGATTTCGGATTGGATTGCCGCTGCGACTTCTTATGCGTCGCATAATGTCACTATGATTCCATTTTATATTTATTACTCTAAGTTTGGGTTTCAGCGAGTTGGTGACTTGGCGTGGGCCGCGGGAGATATGCAAGCTAAAGGCTTCTTACTGGGTGGTACTGCAGGGCGAACAACGCTTGCAGGAGAAGGCTTACAACATCAAGATGGCGATTCCTTGATTATTTCTAACACGATCCCTAATTGTGTTTCTTATGACCCAACTTATGCCTATGAATTGATAGTTATTTTGTGTGATGGCATGAGTCGTATGTATGAAAAGATGGAAAACATTTTTTACTATATCACCCTAATGAACGAAGCCTACACACATCCGGCAATGCCCGAAGGTGTGGAAGATGGCATCATCAAGGGCATGTATCCACTCAAGGTTGTTGGTAAAGGTAAAAAAGAAGTGCAATTATTGGGTAGTGGTGCGATTTTGCGAGAAGTGGAAAAAGCCGCTGAAATACTCGATAAAAATTGGAAAATAAAATCATCCATTTGGAGTGTTACCAGTTTTAATGAGCTGACCCGTGAGGCCCAAAGAGTTGACCGAGACAATCGATTTAATATTGATGGTGAGCACCAATCGCCTTACGTAACTCAATGTTTAAAGGGAACGAAGGGGCCAGTGATTGCAGCAACTGACTACATTCGAAACTATGCAGAACAAATTCGAAAATATGTGCCAGCGCGTTATGAAGTTTTAGGCACTGATGGTTTTGGACGTTCAGATTCAAGGCAAGAGTTAAGAGTTTTCTTTGAGGTAAACGCTAACTTTATTGCCTTTACCGTTTTGAGGGCTTTGGTGGATGAAGGCTCGCTCGAGAGCAATATTTTGGCTGATGCAATCAAACAACTTAATATTGATACGAGTAAACCAAATCCAATGTACACTTAAATAGGCAGATGAATACACAACAATATTTAGAACAGCTAGCTTCAGGTGAAGAAATGAAATTTTCTGATTTCACTGATTTAATCGACAACGAGTATTCATTTAAGTCTATCGCCTTTACAAATGGTGATTTAGATAACAAAGATGAAGAAAACCAAGGTTCAGCCAAGGTGTTTTGCTTTGGCTTGATGCACGAGCTTAGTGAGTATGAAGTTCTTAGGTGTTTTGGCGAGCACTATCAAAATGTGCTTGATTCGCTTTCAGATGGCACCTCACATCTTAATATTAGAAATTTTATGCGTTGGGGCTGGAAGGGTGTTTCAATAAACGCCGAGGCGTTACTAAAAAAGTAAATGCTTAATAATGAGGTGGTCTGTCATCACTGATAATATCTTGACCGGTTTGGGCGCTGTCAGAATTCACAACTTTTTCATTTAAATCTTGCACACGTTTGTGCAGTTTATCAATGGTTTCGCTTTGACGGAATACCACCATATTAAGCTCATCAAGCATGTGTTGTAGATGGGCTATTTTTTCTTCTAATGTAATTAGTTTTTGTTCAGACATAGGGAAATTATTGAGATAAAAAAGCCACCTTACGGTGGCTTTTTATTTGCCTTACTTGTCGATCAACGCTTTACGTGAAAGCTTGATTCTACCGCGGTCGAGACCAAGGACTTTAACCTCAATTTCTTGACCTTCTTTTAGGTAGTCTTCAACATTCTCAACGCGCTCGTGAGCGATTTCAGAAACGTGCAACAAGCCGTCTTGATTTGGCATGATAGTAACAAACGCACCAAACTCAACAATCTTAGCAACTTTACCCAAGTAAACTTTGTTTATTTCAGGCACGGCTGTAACATCTTTAACCATTTGTACGGCTTTCTCAAAACTCTCGTCATCGTTAGCGAAAACGTTAACATTACCGTCATCATCAACGTCGATGCTTGCGCCAGATTGAGAAATAATACCTCTGATTGTCTCGCCGCCTTTACCGATTAGATCACGAATTTTATCCGTTGGAATTTTAATCACTTTAGTTTTAGGCGCGTTCTTTGAAGCTGAGCTTGGCTCAGAAATTACTTGGTTCATTTGACCAAGAATATCAAGTCTTGCAACTTTGGCTTGCTTCAAGGCAATTTCCATAATGTCTTCAGTGATGCCTTGGATTTTAATGTCCATTTGTAGGGCGTTAATACCACGTGACGTACCCGCAACTTTAAAGTCCATGTCGCCAAGG
>CAWVVS010000138.1:0-3384 GCA_963933655.1 uncultured Candidatus Thioglobus sp.
TCCACTCGAAAGTTTATAAAAAAACAAATTAACTTTTTAACCATACTACCAAACTCTCATAACATGAAATCAAACGTCTCGCTTTTAAGTCGATTAGGTGCAATCACTTACGATTTTTTCCTAGTTTTTTCGCTGGTATTTTGTATTGGTCTTTTTGTTGTTATTGTTATTCAGGATGGCACAAAAAATCCGCTTTTTTTCTTACTCATGTTACTTTTGACTTTTGGATATTTCGCTTTTTCTTGGGTTATAGGCAGACAAACACTGGGGATGAAAGCATGGAAATTTGAAATTATGCAAGCTGACAGAAAAAGCATTACTTACACCCAATCACTGATTCGATTTTTATTGGCGTCCTTATCACTTATTGGTGTTGGCTTTATCTTTCAACTTTTCAACAAAGACAAGCTCCCACTGCACGATTATTTTTCAAAAACCTATCTGCAATCGACCAAGAAATAATTGAACGATACTTCTTTTCGGGTTTTAAATTAAAGGGTAGCGTCCCCTTTTATTCCTTTTATTATTGAAAGCATCTCATATTGAAAATTCCCTAAATTTTAGATCTTTATTTCAGTAATACAATGAGGTGTAACTTTATCGAAAACCAATTCGCTATAATGACACTCTCATTAAAAGAAAGAAAACGAAGCACATCAATTAATGCAAAGAAATTCAAATAAACCAAAGATAGGATTATTGGGTTTTGTATTTAAATACAAAATCGCTCTTATATTTTTCATTATATTCATCTCTCTTTTTAAACAAAATATTTTGATTAATGGCTTTCCAATGGTGATTAACGATCGACAAAATATGATCGATACTATTGTTGCTGAAAACGCTCGAATTGAAGAAGAAAACCAAGTCTTAAAAAAGCAAATTAGTGACTACCGTGATGGCGACTTAACCTTACTAGAATCACAAGCACGCTATAAATATGGGCTGGTTAAAGATGGGGAAACTTACTATCAAATCAATGCAATTATTGAGACCGATAATAGTAATGAAACATCTATAATAAAGACTAATTAATCCAATGCTTGAATAGGAATTTATTAGACCTGTATGCCACATAATAATTGCTTCTTAATTATTCCAGCCAGCGGCACAGGTTCGCGCATGAATACAGCCACGCCCAAGCAATATTTACAACTTGAAAATGGCTTAACCATTCTTGATCAAAGCCTAAAAACACTGCTTAAAATCGATGACATTATTGGTTGTGTCGTTGCCATATCTCCAGATGATGATGATTTTCAATCGTCCAATTATCAGAAACACGGCAAAATGCTCGCCGTTGCCGAGGGTGGCCAAGAGCGTTTTCATTCCGTACTCAATGCGCTTAAAGCTCTATCTGAGTTTGCCGAACCGAATGATTGGGTATTGGTACATGATGCGGTTAGGCCTTGTGTTAAGGCGAGCGATGTTCAAATGCTTATTGACGAACTAAAACAAAGTGATGATGGCGGGATTCTTGCAACACCAGTTGTAGATACATTAAAACGTGCCGATGATGCCATAGTTCAAAACACCGTCGATAGAGAAGGTTTGTTTCAAGCGCAAACGCCACAAATGTTTAGATTTAACGTGCTGGTTAAAGCGCTAGAAAATGTTGTAAGTGGTGACGCTCACATTACAGATGAAGCCGAAGCTGTAGCGCGCACAGGAGCCAAAGTAAAAATAGTAATCGGCTCAAATGACAATATTAAAATAACGGTGGCTGAAGATCTTGCATTGGCTAACTTTTTATTGAGCAACCACGATGAAAATTAAAACTGGAATTGGCCAAGACTCCCACGCTTTCGAGGATGAATCGGGCAAAGCGTTAATCCTGGCTGGTGTTGAATTTAATTACGACAACGGCTTAAAAGGTAATAGCGATGCTGACGTTGTATTACACTCATTAACCAATGCAATTTCAAGCATTACGGGTAGGAATATTTTAGGAAAAATTGCCGATGAACTTTGCCAACAAGGCATTAAAAATTCTCGCAAATATTTACAATGTGCACTTGATGATTTGGACGATTGGCAAATCGAACACATTGCGATTTCACTGGAATGCCTTGAGCCAAAAATAACGCCTCAAATTGAGAATATGAAAAACAGTATTGCCGGACTGTGTAATATTAACGCCAGCGATGTTGGCATTACCGCCACCACAGGTGAAGGCTTAACAGCCTTTGGTAAAGGACAAGGCATTCAAGCATTAACCATCATAACCGTAAGCAAAGCATGACAATTAGCGACAACCCAACTCGTTCAAAAATAAAGAAAATTCATTTTATTGGTATTGGTGGTACGGGAATGAGTGGCATTGCCGAAGTCATGAATAATTTAGGTTATGAAGTTTCAGGCTCTGATATTCAAGCCACTAAAGTAACTGAGCGCCTTGAAAAGTTAGGCTGTAAAGTGATGTACGGCCAGAGTGCTGACAATATTATCGGCAAACAAGCGGTTGTTGTTTCCTCAGCAATTTCTAAAACCAATCCCGAGTTAGTCGCTGCCAAAGAAAGTCACTTGTTGATTGTGCCTCGTGCTGAAATGCTGGCTGAACTCATGCGCTTTCGTTTTGGTATTGCCGTTGCAGGTACGCATGGAAAAACAACCACAACCAGCCTTATCGTTCATATTTTGAGCGAGGCAAAACTCGATCCAACCTATATTATCGGTGGCATTATCAATGCGACAGGCATGAATGCCAAGTTGGGTAAAAGTGATTACTTGGTGGCAGAAGCTGATGAAAGTGACGCTTCGTTTTTGCATTTACAACCGATGCTTAGTGTGATTACAAATATCGACGAAGATCACATGGAAACTTATGAGCACAATTACGACAATCTGACCAATGCCTTTATTAACTTTACCTCTAATTTGCCTTTTTACGGTGTTTGTGTTGTGTGTGTTGATGATCAAGGTGTTCAAGACATTCTGAAGAAGATTCACCGCCCTATTCTCGGTTATGGCTTTAGTGATGATGCCGATGTACAGGCCTCTAATGTTGTGCAAAAGAAAATGCAAATGACGTTTGATGTGGATTGCAAAAAACATCAACAGAAATTTATTGTTGCGCTTAATCTTATTGGAAAGCACAATATCTTAAACGCTCTTGCGGCCATTGCTGTCGCTATTGAACTTGAAATAGATCATAAGATTATCCAGACGGCACTTGATAACTTTAGTGGTGTTGCACGTCGACTAGACTATCACCAAAAAATTTCAATTAAAGACTTTGCTATACCACTTTTTGATGATTATGGCCATCACCCAAACGAGATAGCCGCAGTACTTAGCAGCCTAAGAAACACTTTTAAAATAAACCGATTAGTGGTTATTTTCCAGCCACATCGCTTCAGCCGAACCAGAGATTTATTTAATGAA
>CAWVVS010000139.1:0-3377 GCA_963933655.1 uncultured Candidatus Thioglobus sp.
AATGATTACCGTTAGTGATATTAAGAAAACCAGCGATTTCCCACTCGCTGCAAAAGACGATCAAGAAAGACTAATTGTTGGCGCTGCAGTTGGTGTTGGTGTTGGCACGGGTGAGCGAATTGCCGCTCTTGTTAAAGCCGGTGTCGACGTTGTTGTTATTGATACTGCGCACGGCCACTCACAGGGTGTTCTTGATCGCGTCAAAAAGACCAAAAAATCACACCCAAATCTTGACATAATTGCTGGTAATATTGCCACCGCTAAAGCAGCTCTCGACCTCGTAAAGGCCGGGGCAGATTGCGTTAAAGTTGGTATTGGCCCAGGCAGTATTTGCACCACTCGAATTGTTGCAGGCGTTGGCGTGCCGCAAATCAGTGCGATTTCAGATGTCGCTGATGCACTTAAAGGCACTGGCATTCCTCTCATTGCTGATGGTGGTGTTCGCTACTCAGGCGATGCAGCCAAGGCTTTTGCAGCTGGCGCGTACAGTATCATGCTCGGCTCTATGCTTGCAGGTACCGAGGAGTCCCCTGGTGAAGTAGAACTCTTCCAAGGGCGCTCTTACAAATCATACCGAGGCATGGGCTCACTGGGAGCTATGGGTCAAGCACATGGTTCGTCCGATCGTTATTTCCAAGCCGAATTAGCGGCTGATAAATTGGTGCCCGAAGGTGTTGAAGGTCGCGTGCCTTTTAAAGGCTCTATCCGCCCTATCATTCACCAAATCGTTGGTGGCATTCGCTCTTCAATGGGTTATACCGGTTGTCAAAACTTAGAGACAATGCGCAACGACGCAGAGTTTGTGCAAGTGACTTCTGCAGGTATGACGGAATCTCATGTGCATGACGTGACGATAACCAAAGAAGCTCCAAACTACCACCAGTAGCGATAAATTTTTCCAATATCTTTGTTGTCGGAAAGTGAAAATTGGTCGTTTATAAATCATAAACTCCCAACTTTAACTCTCCTTACGCCTCAATCTAGACAAAATTTTCCTGCTACTGACCCTTAAACTGAATTCTCACCTAAGTGTCTAGCCTATTGGGGGAGGCTCACAACCCTTTATCTCAGATTTTTTTCAAATTTATACATTATTTTAACTTCGTTTCAATAATTTCCGAAATTTTCATCTGGGATGTTACTACAGCACTAAAAAACAGTGAAAACCATTGAATATAGCCTTTTAGAGCCTTAAAACAGTGCTTTTTGTTCCATTCTACGCCTTCAAATACCCCATATTGAAAATTTCCGAAATTTTTGTTAGGGCTTTATTTTTGCAAAAGCAAGTACTGTAGAATTTCGATAATTTGAGCTGGTGTTTCAGCCCAAGCTTGTGCTTGAGAATTAACCTCTTTTAATGGGTGAATCAATGCCTTGTCATGTAGGGTGATGTATGGCTTACCCAGCGCAGCACAATAACCAGCATCAAAAGCGGCGTTCCATTGTTTATACTTTTCACCAAAACGAATGATTGCTAAGTCGCAATTTTCGATATGTGTTTTCGTACGAATGGTATTTACTTTGGCTGATTTATGATCGCGCCAAAAAGAATCATCTTCTAAGCCAAGACAATCGCCTGCTGCATCACTAGCCTCATGATTAGTCACTGGCGAAGAAAAAGAGATTTCAAGATTTTTTTGAGAACATCCTTCAATAATTTGTTCTCTCCAGTCTGAGTGAATTTCTCCTGAAAGGTAGATATTAAATTTCATTTTATTTCCTTAATTTTGATTATTGTAATGAAACGATTGACGTTTCTATATATTGCGGTGACTCGCATGGACTCTTATGCATTTGTAGGGCGTTCTTCGAATTGTGGAAGATTATCACATATATCATGCCACTCAGCCTTGGAGCCTACAAAGATGTGCGACTGTGGCTTTATTCCTGGATCACCCTCAACCGAGCCGAGCGTTATCATGGTGATCTTGCCTTTGTCTGTTCCTGCTAATGTCGAGCCACACTCACTACAAAAGCACCATCCACCTGCTGGTGATGGATCGAATACTTTTACAAATTCCTCTCCCGAAGTCCAATTAAAATCGCTTGGATTGAATTGTGCAAAAGTAGCAAATGCTGCACCATGTTGACGTCTACACATAGAGCAATGGCAGTTATCTACATTGAAGAGTGGGCCAGTTATTTCGTAACAAACCTTGTTGCATAAACATCCGCCTTTAATTGTCATCTCAGTTTCTCCTATGATAATGGCTGACAAGCCTTTAATTTTCCGGCGCACCTTCGCTGAACTTCAGAACACCCTCGGGGATTATTTCCCAAGTTGCTTTGGAGCCAACATAAATGTGTTTACCGATCTCAATTTCTGGATCACCGTTTACGCAACCTAATGTGACCCCATGAACCGCGCCGTTTAGAATACCACAAAGAGTTGATCCGCATTGACTACAAAACTGAAGCCCGAAGCCACCCTTCCCAACATAAGATGTGATTAAATCCTTGCCAGATAACCATTTAAATTTTGACAAATCAACCAATGCGTAAGCTGATGCTTGAGAACTAAATGCTTTACGGCAACGAGAACAATGGCAAGATCTTGCATCACGAAGCCCGCCTTCGACTTGGTATGTCACTTTTCCACAAAAACACTCGCCAGTTATTTTCACTTTTTTCTCCATAATGCTTAATGATTCTGAGATGTTGTCTCAGCTTACACTCTCTTAACGAACAACGCTTTCTTTACTTTTATGATTTGTTAATTCTTTTGTTATTATTAAAAAACACGCCCTTAACTTTGGCTTCTTCCAAAAGACTTTCGTACAGTGTTTTTAGTATATTGTCTACTTGAAAATATTGATCTAAATAATCTTTTGCTTCTTGGTAATCCACTTGTAATTTTCTATAGGATGAGTACTCATTATTGGTGCAAAGGTTTTGAATTAGTGGCATTAATTTATCCGCCGATTTAACGAAACGCGCCTCAACAGTGGTTTGATTTAGATACTCTTCAAATAACTGTTTAAATTTAAGTCGAGGCGTGCTTGGCAGTATATTGAATAACTTATTTGCCGCTTCTTTTTCTTTTTCTTCTTTGTTTTTTAAGTCACCCCTATAAGGATTTGTGTCGCCTGCATATATCTCTGGTAAGTCATGAATCAAAGCAAGCTTGAGCACTTTAGCGAAATCCACGCCAGTCAATTCATCTTCTAGTAATAACAGAAAAGTAGCCAAATGCCAAGAGTGCTCCGCATTGCTTTCAGCTCGAGTTGTGTCTGTTGTTCGACACGTTCTCTCGCAAGTTTTAAATTTTTCTATTTCTTTTAAAAATTCAACTGCGGCTTTGTTGTTCATTGATTATTGCGCGCACTTTTAAAGTTTTGCAATTGCAATTCTTTCCTCATGTTGGTTGCAACATTTCG
>CAWVVS010000140.1:0-3273 GCA_963933655.1 uncultured Candidatus Thioglobus sp.
ATTATGTTGCGCCAACAATGATTGAGCTTGATAGTTTGGATGATATTAACGAGGAGTTTTTCGGTCCGATTCTGCATGTGATTCGCTATAAGTCTGACCACTTAGAAGACATGATTGATCAACTGAATGCAAAAGGTTTTGGCTTAACTTTTGGCATACACTCTCGGATTAAAACGCAAGTAGATTTGGTCAGTAAGAGAATTAATGCTGGCAATATTTATGTTAATCGTAATCAGGTGGGTGCTATTGTTGGCTCGCAGCCATTTGGTGGAGAAGGTCTTTCAGGAACTGGTCCTAAAGTTGGTGGTCCGAGTGCGCTTCATGGTTACACTAAATCTCTCAACACAAGGTCTCTCAAAGAGTGCATGGTTGTTCCGTCAAAGAATACTGCGTTTTTTAATCAAACAATGGTTGAGAAAATTGCTGACATTTTTCCAGTGCTTAATCAAGTATTTATCAATCATCTGGTGGATACTATTAATCAATACAACCAAAGTATAGAGCTGCCTGGTCCGACGGGTGAAAGCAATACTTTGAGCTATCATTCTAAAGGTTGTGTGCTTTGTTTGGGTCCTAGCAACACTGATGTCTTGCAACAAAGCGTCTTATCTTTGGCACTTGGAAATAGCGTAATGACAGCAATAGGTCAGCAGGATTATGACAAGTTAATTGCCGTTGGAATAGAACCAAGCAAGCTCTTCAGAATGCAATCACCAGTCAATTCAGAATTGTTGGCGAGCGATTGTTATGACGTGATTATGAATGCTGGTGATTCACTTGATACAGAACTCGAAGTGCTGAATCGTAATGCCGGTATCACAACAGTCATTGATTCAATTAACGAGCCGTGGAGATTACTCAATGAGCGAGTTGTAGCAGTTGATACTACAGCATCAGGCGGTAATGCGAATTTGCTCGCACTGTAGTTGTTCTAAGTTAGAATGATAGCAAAATAGAAGGGCAGTATAACCATGATTCTAGATCGACAACAAACCGCTGAAGCATTGCCATGGAAGGGGCTGATAGATTGTTTGGATAAAATTTTTATTCAGACAGTAAACTCACCCGTTCGACACCACCATAATATGAAAGTTCCAGGCGATCCAGATGCAACTTTGTTGTTGATGCCAGCGTGGATTGAGGGTAAGTACTCGGGCGTTAAAATCGTCAATGTTTTCCCAGGTAATAATCGGCGAGGCTTGGCGGGTTTGACGGGACATTACCTATTGAGTTGTGGAAAAACTGGGCGGTTATTATCTCAACTTGATGGTAACGAACTGACTTCTAGGCGAACGGCTGCAGCCTCTGCGTTGGCTTCACGTTATCTTTCTCGAGAAAATACTAATTCGATGTTAATGGTGGGCACTGGGCGCATGGCACGTTATTTAATCCCAGCCCATATGAACGTGCGCTCAATTAACACAGTGCATGTTTGGGGGCGACATCTAGAATCTTCAAAGCGTTTGGTGGAAGAACTTACAGTTGATGGCATTAATGCCCTTGTTTGTCCACCAGAAAATTTACAAGAAGTAGCCCAACAAGTGGATTTAATCAGTTGTGCAACCATGGCAACAGAGCCACTGATTATGGGAGAGTGGTTGTCTGCTGGAACCCACCTAGATTTAGTGGGTAGTTTTACGCCAAAAATGCGCGAAACAAATAATACGGCCATGCAAATAGGCGAATTATTTGTTGATACACGAGCAGGCGCATTAAGCGAAACTGGTGATCTCATCACACCGATTAATGAGGGTGCGATTACTGAGCAAAAAATAGTGGCTGAATTTTCTGACCTATGTGCCGGTCGACACCGCGGTCGATCTGATCTTGAGAATGGCGATAATGCAGTTACCGTATTTAAATCTGTAGGTGCCTCGATTGAGGATTTAGCTGCAGCGATTTTGGCTTACCAAAATACGCCACAGCTATAGATCTATTCGCTAATTAATAGTTTAAGAGGCATCTTTTCCACCCTCAAAATGGAATTGTGCTCCTTTACGAATACCCGAAGGCCAGCGAGTGGTTACCGTTTTGAGTTTGGTATAAAAACGCACACCTTCCATGCCGTGGATGGAGGAGCTACCAAACAGTGAGCGTTTCCAACCACCAAAACTGTGCATGGCGACGGGTACAGGTATAGGCACATTGACGCCAGCCATGCCAACTTCAACATTCATTGTAAAATGCCTAGCAGTATCGCCATCTCGGGTGAAGACTGTCGCTCCATTGCCATATTCATGAGAGTTGACTAAGGCTAATGCTTGTTCGTAGGTGCTGACACGAATGATGCTCAGTACCGGCCCAAAAATTTCATCGGTATAAATAGACATTTGATCGCTAACTTGGTCAAAAATACAGCCGCCGACATAGAAGCCTTCTTTTTTTCCGTGTTCTCTACCATCCAAGACCAGTGTCGCACCCTGTGCCACACCTTCGTCGATGTAGTTAAGGATTTTCTCCTGGCTTTGCTTGGTTATGACTGGTCCCATTTCGACACCGTCTTCATTGTAAGCGCCCACTTTTAAGGCACGTACCATCGGCGCTAATTGTTCAACCATTGCGTCGGCAATTTCATCACCCACGGCGACTACAACAGATACAGCCATGCAGCGCTCGCCAGCTGAGCCGTATGCTGCGCCCAGGATTGCATCACAAGCTTGATCCAAGCTTGCATCTGGCATCACTATCATGTGATTTTTTGCTCCACATAAGGCCTGCACGCGTTTGTTGTGTTGGCAACCTTCTTGATAAATGTATTCACCTACAGATGTAGAGCCAACAAAACTTATAGCGCAAACCTTTGGATTGTGTAACAATTCGTCTACAGCTTCTTTATCACCCACGACGACATTAAATACGCCATCGGGTAAGCCTGCCTCGCTCATCAGTTCGGCAAGTCTTAATCCACAACTTGGGACACGTTCGGAAAGTTTTAATACAAAGGTGTTGCCACAAGCAATCGCTACAGGGTACATCCACATTGGCACCATCGCAGGGAAGTTAAATGGTGTAATGCCGGTGCATACACCGAGAGGTTGTCTCAAGTTGTAGCTGTCAATATTTGCAGAAACATCTGCCGTATAATCCGATTTTAAGTGTGAATTAATGGCAGTACAAAACTCAACAACTTCAACTCCACGCATGACTTCACCTTTAGCGTCAGCTAATGTCTTGCCATGTTCAATAGAGATAAGTTCTGCTAATTCTTCTACATTTTTATACAAAAGTTCTCGATAGTTGAACATAATGTGAGCTCTTTGAGAGGGTGGTACC
>CAWVVS010000141.1:0-3271 GCA_963933655.1 uncultured Candidatus Thioglobus sp.
GGCGTTTTCTTTAAGGTCACCGTGCTCTCTTGCTGTAGCAATATCATTAACGATACGCGGACGCTCAACATCCTTAAGTCTTGACAACTCAAGCTCTAGCGCTTTGACGCCAGCAACAGTCATTGGTATTGCTTCCATAGGCCTTTAGTAATTGGTTCTTAGTGTAGTGATTGTAGTGAGCGGACTTGGAGCATATCGTTTGTCTTTAAACCATCAATCATCGCATAGGCTGCAGCAACCGTTGTTGTACAAAGTACTTTATGTACCAATGCCTGACAACGAATAATGGCCGCGTCTTCAAGACCCTGAGTATCATCAGTTGAATTGATGATTAAACCGATTTCATCGTTTTTAATCATATCAACAATATGGGGTGAGCCCTCAGAAACCTTGTTAACCATTGTACATTCAACACCCGCTTCATTGAGTATTTCTTTATTGGTACGAGTTGAAACAATTTCAAATCCATTGCGAACAAGCTTTTTTCCCAAACTCACAAGATGACCGCGATCCAAATTGCGCAAGCTCACAAACACTTTACCATCCGTAGGTAAGATCTCACCTGCTGCCAAGAGGGCTTTGTCAAAAGCGGCAGGGAAAGTGTCTCCAATACCCATCACTTCACCCGTTGAGCGCATTTCTGGACCTAGGATTGGGTCAACACCTAAAAACTTATTAAACGGGAAAACAGACTCTTTGACTGAGTAATGCTTAGGAATAACCTCTTCTGTAAAGCCCTGCTCTTTCAGCGAAGTGCCTGCCATCACTCGCGCCGCTATATTGGCAAGAGGAACGCCGATTGCTTTAGAGACAAACGGCACAGTGCGTGAAGCTCTAGGGTTTACTTCAATCACATAAATTTCGCCGTCTTGATATGCAAGCTGGGTGTTCATTAAACCAATCACATTTAGCTCTTTGGCCATCGCAACAACTTGGCTGCGCATTTCATCGCAAACATCCTTAGATAAAGAGTATGGCGGTAGTGAACACGCTGAATCACCAGAATGAATACCAGCTTGCTCAATGTGTTCCATGATGCCGCCGATGACCACATCTGTGCCATCGCTAATCACATCGATATCCACCTCAATCGCATGATCCAGGAATGAATCTAGCAAAACTGGCGAATCATTCGACACTTGAACAGCCGTATGCATATAGCGTTCGAGGCTTTCCTTGTTATAGACAATTTGCATTGCGCGACCACCAAGAACGTAAGACGGTCTCACAACCAATGGGAAGCCAATGGCATCCGAAATAGCTATGGCTTGCTCTTGTGAACGAGCTGTGCCATTATGCGGTTGTTTTAAGCCTAAATTCTGAATCATTTTCTGGAAGCGCTCTCTATCTTCCGCTAAGTCAATTGCATCCGGACTGGTGCCGATAATCGTTGCACCGCTCTTCTCAAGTGCTTCGGCTAATTTCAACGGTGTTTGACCACCATAATGAACAATAATGCCTTCAGGTTTTTCAATTTCAATAACTGCCAACACATCTTCTAACGTGAGTGGTTCAAAGTACAGCCTATCAGAAATATCGTAATCGGTTGAGACGGTCTCTGGGTTGCAGTTCACCATAATGGTTTCATAACCGTCTTCTCTCAGTGCCATGGAGGCATGAACACAACAATAATCAAACTCAATACCTTGGCCAATTCGGTTTGGTCCGCCGCCTAAAATCATGATTTTTTTATTGTCTGTCGGCTTGGCTTCACACTCTTGTTGGTAAGTAGAATATAGATAGGCAGTTTGCGTATCGAACTCCGCAGCACAACTATCAACACGTTTAAACACTGGCTTAATATTAAGAATCTCTCTTCTTTGGCGAATCGCCTCCTCGCTGCAATACATCAAACTGGCAAGACGGCTATCAGAAAAACCTTTACGCTTTAATTGGTACAAGGTGTTGCGGTCAACTTCAGCAATAACCGAGCCTGCAATAGTCATTTCAGACTGAACTAAATCTTCAATCTGCGCCAAAAACCAAGGATCAATTTTTGAAAGATCAAAAACCTCTTCCCGCGTCATGCCAAATCTAAAGGCATCAGCAACATAGAAAATTCTATCCGCACCAGCTGAAATCAATTCGCTACGAATTTTTCCTCTAGTATCATCGGCACTCAGGTCAACAATGGGGTCTAAGCCCGATTTATCGGTCTCAAGTCCACGAAGTGCTTTTTGTAAGGACTCTTGGAAAGTCGAACCCATTGCCATCACCTCACCCACAGACTTCATTTGCGTGGTCAAGCGATCATCTGCCTTCGGAAATTTCTCAAAAGCAAATCTTGGGATTTTGGTAACAACATAATCGATACTTGGCTCGAAAGATGCCGGAGTTTTACCGCCGGTTATGTCATTCGTAAGCTCATCAAGGGTATACCCTACAGCGAGTTTCGCAGCTACTTTGGCAATCGGAAATCCAGTTGCTTTTGATGCCAATGCTGAAGAACGAGAAACTCTAGGGTTCATCTCAATAACGGTCAATCGACCATCTTCAGGATTAAGTGCGAACTGAACATTTGAGCCACCTGTATCAACACCGATTTCTCTCAACACAGCGAGTGAAGCATTACGCATCACTTGGTATTCTTTGTCGGTCAATGTTTGTGCTGGGGCAACGGTAATAGAGTCGCCAGTGTGCACACCCATTGGGTCAAAATTCTCAATCGAACAAATAATAATGCAATTGTCTTTATGGTCACGCACCACTTCCATCTCAAACTCTTTCCAGCCCAAGATTGACTCTTCGACTAATAGCTCGTTAGTTGGTGATAAATCAAGACCTCGTTGACAAATTTCAACAAATTGCTCTTTGTTGTAAGCAATACCGCCGCCAGAGCCACCCATCGTAAATGAAGGGCGAATGATCGTTGGAAAGCCAACCGTTTTTTGAATCCTAAAGGCGTCATCTAAATTATGTGCAACAGCAGCTTTTGGCATATCTAGGCCAATTTTCATCATTGCTTGGCGGAACAATTCACGATCCTCTGCTTTATCAATGGCTTCTTTGTTAGCGCCAATCATCTCAACATTGTGCTTGGCTAATACGCCGTGATAATCGAGGTCTAGTGCACAGTTAAGTGCTGTTTGACCACCCATTGTTGGTAATAGCGCATCTGGCTTTTCTTTCTCGATGATTTTTTCAACCGTTTTCCACTCAATCGGTTCGATGTAAGTGGCATCCGCCATTTTTGGGTCCGTCATGATCGTAGCCGGATTGGAGTTCACCAAAATCACTCGGTAACCTTCTTCGCGAAGCGCTTTACAGGCTT
>CAWVVS010000142.1:0-3133 GCA_963933655.1 uncultured Candidatus Thioglobus sp.
AAATATGTGCGTGAGATAACCAGTGGCAATGAGGCGATGCTCGAGTTCGAGGTGGAAATGGAAGGCTTGTATGTGAACGGTGTTGATATTATCACTTGGAATGACAAAGGTGAAATTAATGACTTTAAAGTCATGCTACGTCCACTTAAGGGTGTTCATTTAATTCAGGAGAAAATGCTTGCCCAACTCAAGGCTCGGTGATTATTCAAGACCTGATCGTCGTAGTGGCGGCATCATTATTTAAAGAAGTACACTAATAAAGTGTTAACTTTTTGTAATATTATGTTAATTATGGTTTGAGAATCGATGACTATAATTTTAAATAAGTACTTTTCCATTCAATTAATTAAAGGTAGGCTGTAATGACCGAATATTTAGATTATTTAATTCAAAACCCATACTTAACGTTGGCTGCAGTATTTGCACTGACTTTATTGTTGCTAGCCAAAACACAAATAAAGCTTTCGTATCTTTGGCTTTTGAACGCAATCTATATTGTGCCACTGGCACTTGAAACACAGCTGTTAAGTCTGCAAATATTGATGGGTGTTTGGCTGTTCCTAGGTGTTTTTATTGTGTCTGGCATTAGAAAGGCGTTGTTTACCAAGCCAGTGTTTGGACTTATGCGTAAAGCACTGCCGCCGATTGGTGAGACTGAACGAATAGCGCTAGATGCGGGAGATGTCTGGTGGGATGCCGAGCTTTTTCAAGGCAACCCTAATTGGAACGAATTATCCAAACTGAAAGCCGTACAACTAACTGAAGAAGAGCAAAGCTTCGTCGATAATGAAGTGAAAACATTGTGCTCTATGGTTAACCCTTATGAGATCTCCACACAAAATGATTTGCCAAAAGAGGTTTGGGATTACATTGCTGACAACGGTTTTTGGGCGATTAATATTGCTAAAAAATATGGCGGCAAAGGTTTCTCTCATTACGCCCACGCGATGATTGTTGGTAAAGTCGCCTCCGCCGCTTCGGTGCTAGGCATTACTGTAATGGTACCAAACTCACTTGGACCGGGTGAATTATTGCAAAAATATGGCACGGATGCACAGAAGGAACAGTATCTACCTCGTTTATCTGCCGGTAAAGAAATTCCATGCTTTGCTTTAACATCCACTGTTGCTGGCTCGGATGCAGGCTCATTGGTTGATAACGGCATTGTTTGTTATGGTGAATTTGAAGGAAAAAAAGTTTTAGGCATGAGGCTCAATTGGGAAAAGCGTTATATTACGCTGGCTCCTGTGGCTACATTGATTGGTTTGGCATTTAAAGCATTTGATCCGGACAATTTGTTGGCAAAAGACCATCCACTTTCTGGACAATCAGATCTTGGTATAACTTGCGCACTAATTCCACGAGATACTGCGGGCGTAAGTATTGGTACGCGCCACAAGCCTATTGGCGAGCCATTTCAGAACGGCCCAATTTTTGGTAAAGATGTATTTATCCCAATGGAATGGCTTATCGGTGGGGATAAAATGATTGGTCATGGCTGGAGAATGCTAATGGAGTGCCTGAGTGTTGGTCGAGGTATTTCCTTGCCAGTGTCTGGTGCTGCGGCGACGCAAGCGATGTTGTTGACAAGTAGCGCATACACACAAACAAGAGAGCAATTTGGCGTGCCGATTGCTAATTTAGAGGGCATTCAGGAAAAACTAGCGACGCTAGCAACCAATGCTTTTCGTGCGACTGCTAATATTAATTTGTCCACTTGGGTGCTTGATGCGGGCTACAAACCCTCAATCATTTCGGCAATTGTTAAGTACCGTAACACTTCACTGATGCAGCATTCTGCGATCGATGCGATGGATGTTCATGGCGGCCGAGCGGTCATGCAAGGCCCTAGAAATTATGTTGCTAATGTTTATGCTTCTGCACCGGTTGGTATTACAGTTGAGGGCGCTAACATCCTAACCCGAAGTTTGATGGTTTTTGGTCAAGGACTTATTCGCTGTCATGCGACTATGTTTGATGAACTGAATGCGCTTTACGATAAGAGTGGTAACGGTATTGCCACTTTTGATAAAGCCCTAACAAAGCATGTTAGTTCCTTTTTACATAACTTTGCAAGAGCGGTTTTATTTTCGTGGTCCCGCGGACGAGCGGCTAAATCCTACGGTGATTCTACCACTAAAACTTACTATCGTAATTTGTCAGTATTGTCTGCTAAGTTTGCAGCAATGAGCGATATTTCGTTGTTTATTTTGACCGGCTCGTTAAAACGTAAGGAGATGGTTTCAGGCAGGTTTGCCGATGCAATTGCAGCAATGTACGAAATAAGTGCTTGTTTAAAACTTTATGAAGAGCGATTTAAAAATAATAATAAAGTAACCAGCGTTTTGCGATTATCGATGTTGCAGTTGACGGCAGAAGCTGACGATGCAATGAGGGCAAACTTGGATAATTTACCAATCAATTGGCTGCTAAAAAAGACCTTGGCATTCTTGTTGTTCCCATTCGCGAATACAGCAGCAAAGGTTGATGATAAACTGATAGTTTCCACAGCAAAATCTGTTGCGGATGTTGATTGGTTAACCAATGATTTATCGACTTGTATTTGTGCTGACTTGAAAGATGTCCCTGGACATCAATTCGAAATTCTATTTAAAGGTTATGAGGCGGCAAATTTACTAAGACCACTTAAGAAAAAAGTGAAAAAAGCAGGTTATAAATACCAGCCAAGTCAATCACTAGCAGATTGGCTGGGAATGTTGGTTTCTGACAAGCTTTTAACCGCTCAAGAAAAAGACAACTGGCTTGTGTGGCATGAAGTTGTATTAGAGTCCCTCAAAGTCGATGACTTTGAAATTAAAAATAATATTTAAAGATAAGGTGATTATGAAACAGTATTTTGATAAATCTTTTACTAAAGTAGCAGTACTCGGCTCTGGCACGATGGGTGGGCAAATTGCTGCACATTTTGCCAACCAGGGCATCGAAGTAACCATGTTTGACATGTCACAGGAGGCGCTTAATGCTTCTTTGCAGACAATGAAAAAACTCAAGCCAACACCCTTGGCGCTTCCAACAATTCTTGAGACCATTAAAACAGCCACGTACGATTCATTAGAGTTGTTGTCCGAGTGTGATTTTATTTTGGAATCAATCGTTGAAAACCTAGATATTA